>CAIOCH010000256.1 GCA_903856525.1 uncultured bacterium
CGTGTGCGGTGTGCGTCAGGCGACGAGCGCGTGCGCGTGCTCGATCGACTCGATCACCTGGCGGACGGTGAACGGCTTGCGGAGCACGCTGTCGTACCCGCGTCCCACGAGCTGGGCGATCTGCCCCTCGGTGAGACGGTTCGACATGCCGATGATCTTGGTCATCTGCAGATCGTCCGAGTTGCGGACGAACGCGCAGAAGGCACCGCTCTCGGCCTCGGGCATGTGCACGTCGAGGAGCATGACGTGCGGGCGGAACTTCTCGCACTCGGCGCCCGCGGCGAACGCGCCCGACGCGACATGCACGTCGTAGCGGGTCTGCTCGGCGAGGACCTTGCGGAGCGTCTCGGCGGTGGCCGGATCGGTGTCGACGATGAGCACGCGCGGCGCGCCGCTGCGGAGCCCATCCATCGGGATGTTGTGCTTCTTCATGAACGCCATCAGGTTCGAGACCGGGATGCGGCGATCCTTCGAGCCTGGAATGCGGTAGCCCGCGAGCTGGCCCGAGTCGAACCACTTGCTCACTGTGCGGCTCGCCACATTGCAGATCCTGGCGACTTCGCCGGTGGTCAGGACGTCCTTCTCGTTGAAATTGAAACCGTCACGCATGGCTTTACTCCCTTGATGCCTCCACCGCGATGGCTTACCCGCGCAACCCTCCGTTGGCAGCGGGGAACCTGTGCGGGGTTGCATCGGCATGCGTCTCGGGGGAATTCACACATCTGCGCGGAATGTGACGCGGATGTCCGCAATGCGGACCGTCCCAACTGTGCGCGGCGCTCCACGGGCGCGGGGGCGGGCATTCTCGGACAACCGCGTCGCGCTGGCAGGTGCCATGCACCTACCGCGCACCAGCCGCGCACCTCCCGCGCACCAGCCGCGGACCTGCCGCGCACCTGCCATGCACCTCCACGGAATCAACCGTGGATCACCCATGGATCACCCATGGATCACCCGTGGATCACCCCGTGGATCACCCCGTGGATCACGACCTGGAGGTCACGTCCTGCTGCCACCGCTCGATGCCGTGCTTGCGGGCCACAGATCGCGATTCGATGCGCTCCGCGAGCTTGAGGGCCGTCCACACCACGAGCGCAGGCCAGCGAAGCGGATTCGGGATGATCGCGGCACACACGGCCCGAAAGGTGCCGCCCGCTGCGCGCTGGTCGGCCCGTAGTGGAGCGATGCGGTCGAGCTCGGCAGTTCCCAGGCGCACGCGCGCGGACACCCTGCGCAGTGCACGGAAGGTGCGCGGCACCCGCACGCGAGCGAGTGCGCCACGGATGGTCCGTCGCTCGGACGCCGCGAACTGGCGCTCGACGAAGCCGTCGTCGGCGAGGACCTCGGGGAAGGCGCCCCAGCGGTCGCGGCCCTGGGCGTTCACGCAGTACGTGCCGCTGCCGTTGGGTGCCCCGCTCGTGTGGTACGGATTGAACCGCTCCGCGGCGTAGAAGAGGCAGACGGACAGGCTGCAGCCATCGGTGACGAACTGCGGTTCGGCTGCGACCACCCGCGGACCCTCCGCCGCCGCAGCCGAGACCAACGCGGGCAACGTGCCGGGCGCGAGCTCCACGTCTCCATCGAGGAAGAGCCTGGGAAACCGGTCGAGCCCCTGCTCGCGCAGATGGCGCTCGCCAAGATTCATGGCGTTGGACTTGCCCCCCTGCTCGGTCTCGATGACCAGGACGCGTGGGTCGACCCTCCTCGCGCGCGCCGCGGTGTCGTCGCGGCAGGCGTTGGCGACGACGACGACGACGAGGTCGCGCAGCGCCGGATCGCCCTGGTCCGCGAGGACTGCACGCAGGCACCGCTCGATTCCGTTCGCTTCGTTGTGGGCGGGGATCACGACGCTCGGCATGCGCAGCTCCGTTCGTCAGCCCTGCATCTGCGGGCGCACGCGCTCATGCACGCGGATGCCCTTGCCGCGCAGTGCCTCCTGCAGCTCGTCGGCATGGCGCGCGTCGCGCACCTCGACCACGCAGGAGACGCGCACGCGCGAAACATCGCTGCCGCCGAAGATGCGCTCGTGGCGGATGTCCTGCACGCTCGCACCCGTCGACGCGACGGTGGCGGCGAGCTCGGCGAGACCACCGGGGCGGTCGCTGATCGTGGCGGAGAACTGCACCAGGCGCCCGTCGACCGCGAGTGAATGCTCGATCACCCGCGCCAGCACCAGCGGGTCGATGTTGCCGCCGCAGAGGAGGAGCACCACCTTCTTGCCGCGGAGCTCGGGCAGCTCGCCGGACAGCAGCGCCGCCAGCGGTGATGCACCGGCACCCTCGACCACGCCGTGCTGCATCTCCACGAGCCGCAGGATGGCGAGCGAGATAAGGTCCTCGTCGACCGTGACCAACCGGTCGATGCGGCCGCGCGCGAGCGCGAACGCGCGTGCGCCGACCTCGGGTACGGCGAGACCATCGGCGAGCGTGGGATCCATGACGATGCGCCTGGGCGAACCCTCGCGCAGCGCTTCGGCGAAACTGGCGGCGCGGCGCGGCTCGACGCCGACCACGCGCATCGCGGGCCGCCGCTCCTTGACGGCGATGGCCACACCCGCGAGCAACCCCGCGCCACCCACGGGCACGATCACCGCGTCGGCGTCGGGCACCTCCTCGAGGATCTCGAGTCCCACCGTGCCGGCGCCCGCGATGATGGCCGCGTCGTTGAAGCCGTGCACATAGGCGAGCCCCTGCTCGGTCACGAACTTCTCGGCGAGTTCCTTGGCCTCGGCGATGTTGGCGCCGTGGATCTCGACGCGCGCCCCGAGCTCGCGGCAGCGCGCCTGCTTGACCAGCGGCGCCACGCGGGGCATCACCACGGTCACGGGAATGCCGAGATCGCGGCCATGCCACGCGAGCGCAAGCGCGTGGTTGCCCGCGCTGGCCGCGGTCACGCCGCAGCGCCGCGCCTCGGGCGAGAGCTGCAGCAGCGCGTTGCGCGCGCCGCGCTCCTTGAAACTGCCGGTGCGCTGCTGGTACTCGAGCTTGGCGTAGACCTGACAGCCGGTGATCTGCGAGAGCGATGGCGCCTCGATGCAGGCCGTGCGGAGGACGCCACCCGCGATGCGCGCGCGCGCGGCCTCGATGTCGGCGATCGTGACCTCCTCGTGGACGGGCATACGGTCAGGCCTTCGCCTTCGCCCCGTCCTTCGCACCGTCCTTCGCCGCTTCCTCCGCCTTCAGCAGACGCTCGACGTAGTGGATGTCGAAGGTCGCGTTGTTGAAGTCGGGGTTGTCCATGAGCTTCCGGTGCAGCGGAATGGTCGTCTTGACCGGACCGATCTTGAACTCGCCGAGCGCGACCTTCATGCGCGCGATGGCGATGTCGCGCGTCGGGCCGTGCACGATGAGCTTGCCGATCATCGAGTCGTAGTTCGGCGGGATGCGGTAGCCCGCGCGCGCGTGGCTGTCGAGGCGCACGCCCAGGCCGCCCGGCGCCGAGAAGGTCTCGATGAGGCCGGCCTGCGGCATGAAGCCGCGGTCGGGATCCTCGGCGTTGATGCGGCACTCGATCGCATGGCCGTTGACCTTGATGTCGGACTGCTTGACCGACAGCGGCTTGCCCGAGGCGACCATGATCTGCTCGCGCACGATGTCGATGCCCGTGATCATCTCGGTGACCGGGTGCTCGACCTGCACGCGGGTGTTCACCTCGAGCATGTAGAAGTTCTGCTTGCCGTCCATCAGGAACTCGACGGTCGCGGCGCCCGAGTACTTGGCGCTCGCGATGAGCGCGGCGGCGCTCTCGCAGACCTTCTTGCGCTTCTCGGGATCGACGCCGGGGCTCGGCGCCTCCTCGATGAGCTTCTGGTGGCGACGCTGGCTCGAGCAGTCGCGCTCGAACAAGTGCACCGCGTTGCCGTGCTTGTCGCCGATCGTCTGCACCTCGAAGTGGCGCGCGTGCTCGAGGAACTTCTCGATGTACACCGCGCCGTTGCCGAACGCCGCGGTCGCCTCCTGGCGGGCGCTCTCGATGCCGGCGCGCAGCTGCGCCTCGTCGCGCGCGACGCGCATGCCGCGTCCGCCGCCGCCCGCGGTCGCCTTGACGATCACGGGGTAGCCGATCTCGCCGGCGACCTTGACGGCCTCCTCGATGTCCTCGATCGCGTCCTCCGTGCCTGGGAAGACCGGCGTGCCGACCTTGCGGGCCATCTTCTTGCAGCTGACCTTGTCGCCGAGCAGCGCCATCGCCTCGGGCGACGGACCGATGAACTCGAAGCCCGAGTCGCGGCAGACCTCGGCGAAGTGCGCGTTCTCGGAGAGGAAGCCGTAGCCAGGATGGATGGCGTCGGCGTGCGAGACCTCGGCGGCGGCGATGATGCGCTCGATGCGGAGGTAGCTCTGCGGGCTCGGACCGGGGCCGATGCACACGGCCTGATCGGCCTGCTCGAGCCAGGGGCCGCCCTTGTCGGCGGTCGAATACACGCACACGGTCTCGATACCGAGGCTCTTGGCGGCGCGAATGACGCGCAGCGCGATCTCGCCGCGGTTGGCAATGAGGATTCGCTTGAACATGTGGGTTCCGGAGAGGGGATCGCGGGTCGGCGCGAGCGATCAGCTCGGGCGGATGCGGTAGAGCGGCTGGCCGAACTCGACGGGCTGACCGCTCTTGACGAGCACTTCCTCGATGGTGCCGGAGGTCTCGGCCTTGATCTCGTTGAAGATCTTCATGGCCTCGATCAGGCAGACCGTCGTGTCGGGGCCGACCTTGGCGCCGACGGAGACGAACGGCGCCTTGTCGGGTCCGGGGGTGGCGTAGAAGGTGCCGACCATCGGGCTCTCGATCGCCGGGAGTACTTCCTTGGCCGGGGCGGGAGCGGCCGCGGGGGCGGCTGCGGCAGCGGCGGCCGGGGCGGGCACAGCCATCATGGGGGCAGCCACGACCTGGGGTGCCACATGCAGTCCGGGGCGCTTGACGGTGACGGTTTCCTGCTCGTCGCGGATGTCGAGTTCAGTCAGGTCGTTTTCGACCATCAGGCGGACGAGTTCCTTGAGCTTGCGGATGTCGATCATGGTGTTGGCCGCGGCTGAGCCGCGTGAGAGAGGGGCAATCGCAGCTGTGCCGCGTGGGGCGGAACGATAGCAGAATTCCCCGAAGGCATGCGATTCACCACCGATCAGGCGCGATCATGGGTAGAACCACCCCTGTTCGCGGCAGATATGACCCTCACAGGGAACGAAGCCGCTGCGAGACGGCACGGCCACGGCTGCTTTAGAACGGTCGTTCTGCCCGAGGACGACCGAGAACCTCTCCCAGCACGAAGGCGCGGCGAACCTGCGCGGGGTTGCGAAGCAGCCCGGCGAGCTCGGACGCCTGACGGTTGGACTGCGAGGCGGATCGAGCCGTGGTCCGGGCGATCTCCACGTTGGGCAGACCCGCCACCTTGGCCTCGGCGGCGCGCACGCGGGCAACGGAGTCGACCACAAGCTGCCGACTGAGGAGGGCCGCGGAGGAATCGCCGCCACGCGCGGTGCTGGTCGGGGCCGGGGTGGAGCCTCTGCTGGATCCCGCGACCGGGAATGCGGCCGGTGCGGACGATGGGCGCGGTGCGACCGGCGGCTGGCGCACGGCCTTGGGTGGTTTGGTCGGGGTGGCTGCCGTGGCCGACCTGCCGCTGCCGGAGCGGTCCGCACGCGGCCTGCCGGCGTTCTTGCCAGCACCACCGCCCTTGGCGAGTACCCGAGGACCCTTGTCGGCGGACCGGGCGGCATCGGGCGGCGGAGAAACGGGGGCCTGCGTCTCGATCGCGCCCGCGGATCGCGCCGTACCCGTGGCGCCCGCCTGACGCGCCGCCTCGGCCTTTGCCTGCGCCTTCTTGGCAAGCGACGCCACCACGCCGTTGAGCACGATGATCGCGATGACCCAGATCAGCGAGTTGAGCATGGGGGGATCCTATCTCCTCGGCGCCGACGGCGGATCGCGGTCGATGGAGAGGGCAGGAACGATCCACGCAACTGCGTCCGCGCCCACCGCGATCTCGCGCATGGGATGCCCGTAGGCCTCCGACAGGGTCGCTGCCTGCAGCGTGTCGCGCGCGCAGCCCTGGGCGAGCACGCGACCACCGCGAAGCACCATCGCATGCGTGGCAATGGCGCGGGCGAGCCCCGGCTCGTGGAGCGACAGCACCACAGCGCCCCGCTCGGCGCGCGCGCGCAGCGACACCGCGATGCGGGCGACTTCGGCTGGATCAACGCCGCCGAACGGTTCATCGAGGAGCAGCACGCCGCCTGCGTCGAGCTGCGCGAAGGCGCGGGCCAGCGCCACCCGCTGCCGCTCGCCGCCGGACAGTTCGTGGAACGCTCGGTGCGCCCGTGCGGCCAGCCCGACATCGGCGAGGGCCCGGTCGATGGCCGCAGGATCGGTCCCCACCGCGTAGCGACCGAGCGCCACCACATCGCGGGCGGTGAAGGCGGACGACACCTCCGGCCGCTGCGGCACGAAGGCACGCGCACGGGCGAGATTCGCATGCGTCGGCGACCGCGGAACCGCCGTGTAGCGCACCGAACCGGTGACCGTTCCCGCACCGACACCGGCGAGGGCGCGCAGCAGCGTGCTCTTGCCGCACCCATTGGGGCCGACCAGTGCCCAGATCTCTCCGCGGCAGACGCGGAGCGACGCATCCTCGAGCGCGCAGGTGTCGCCGTACCTCGTGCACAACCGCTCGGCCACCAGCAGTGGATCCGTCGATGGTGCGTCGGCCACAGCGGGCGGCACGGTCGTCATCGGATCGGTTGGTGCGTTCGTCACTGGCTCCACGGCCGCCTCCGCAGGATCCACAGGAACGCAGGTCCGCCCACGAGCGCCGTGACGACGCCAACGGGAAGCCGACCGGTACCGACGTCGATGCACTGCCGCGCTGCGTCGGCCGCCACGAGCAATGAGGCACCAGCGAGCGCTGCCGCGGGAACAAGCCGCGCATGGTGGGGACCCACCAGCCGGCGCGCCATGTGTGGACCCACCAGGCCGACGAATCCGATTGGTCCTGCGTAGGCAACGGCCGCCGCGGAGAGGATTCCTCCTATCAGGAAGAGCTCGACCCGCAGCCGCCCGAGCCGCACGCCGCTGGTCGCGGCCTCCTCGTCGGAGAGCGCGGCGACATCGAGTGCGCGCGCGCGCGCGACGAGCAGCGCGCCCCCCGAGGCGAGAAGCGCCAGCAGCGCGCCGAAGAGACCCTTCGTCGGAATCTCGGGCAGGCGTCCCGCCATCCACGAGAGGAGGTCGCCACGCAGCCCGAAGGGCACGAGCTGCTCCATCAGCATCGATCCGGCGCTGAACATCGCGCCCACGATGACGCCCGCAAGAACCAGCGTCGTGGGATCCGCGGCATCGCGCGCGCGACCGATCCATGCGACGAGGGCCAGCGTGAGCAGCGCCCCCGCCACCGCGCCACCGAGTTCGCCACCGAACGCCGCGGCAGGTAGCGCCGTGGCGTACGCGAGCGCAAGGACCACCGAGACGCCGAACCCCGCACCGCTGGACACCCCCAGCACGAAGGGTGACGCCAGGGGATTGCGGAGCAGGATCTGCAGCGCCAGGCCCGCAAGCCCGAGCGCGGCGCCCACAGCGGCGGCCGACGCCACCGAGGTGGCGCGCAGCGACAGGACGTCCGCCGACGGACGCGCCAACGACAGCGCCGTGCCCTCCTCGGTGGCGACGGGGCCGACCGACACGCGAAGCAGGGCCGCCAGCACGAGACCCGCGGCAAGCAGCGCGAATCCGCGCCGGCTGTGCGACGCGGCGTTCATGGCGCGGATGCTCCCGACTGCCGCGCCTCGCCGGCCTGCGACAGCAGCCTGGCGAGGTCGGCCTCGTGCGAAAGTGCAGCGAAACTCGGAGAGAGCAGCGCGGGTATCGCCTCGGCCGCGATGCCGGGCGCAGGGCCCCGCCACGGAAGCACCTCGAGCGCGTTGGCGATCTCGAGTGCGCCCGCGCGGGTCTCGGAGATCGCCACAGCGCGCGCAGGAGCCAGTGCGACCATCATCTCGGCCGAGAGCTCGACCCAGCCCGCGGCGTCGACGGCGTTGGCATAGCCGGCGCGCGCGAGAAGCTCGTCGAGGTAGTTGCCGCGACCGACCGCGAGGAAGGGTTCGGCGGACACCACGACCAGCACGCGGTCCGCCTGCGCAGGCAGCGCGGGCGCCGAGGCGATCGAGGTCTTGATCTCCTCGAGCCGCGCTCGCCAGGGCGAGGCACCATTCCCTTGCACCGTGGCGAACACACGCTCGATGACCGCCGCCATTCGGGCGAGGTCCGCCAGCCGATCCAGCGGCTGCGCCACGATCTCGATGCCGCGCGCACGGCAGAACTCGGCGAGCGCCGGGTCGACGCCTGCGAGCGGCGGCTGCACGAACAGCACGCTCGGCCGCGCGAGCGCCAGTCGCTCGGCGTCGAAGCTGCGCAGGTCGCCCACCACCGGCACCGACGACGGCAGCGATCGGCAGTAGCCGCTGCGGCCAACGACATGGGCGGCAAGCCCGAGCTCGACCAGCGAGTCGCTGATCGCCGGACTCGTCGAGGCAACGCGCGGCTCGGGCGCCGCAGGCAGCGCCGATGCGGGACCACCCTGCCCCGCCGGTGGCGCGAAGACCGCCCAGATGAGCAGGACCGAGAGAAGCAGCCCCAGCATCTGCTGCACGGGCGCCACGCCCTTCTTGCGCGCGGGCTTCTCGATCTCGGCCCTGTACTCCTCGCCGGTCATCGCAGGATGGCGAGCACGAGCGCGATGAGGAGCACCGCGAACACGATGCGGGTGGTGCGGTCGGTGCGGTCGAGGCGGGTGCGACGCTGATCGATCTCGCGCATGATCTCGGCGGAACGGTCCGCGACGCCGACCAGCCGGGTGACCGCGTCCTCGAGCGACTTCATCTGCCCCTCGAGGTTGGCGATCACGCGCCCCTGGCGGTCGAGCTCGGTGCGGGAGAGCGCGATGATCTCCGTCTGCGCACGCGCCTGCTGCTCGAGGCGCTCGATGCGGTTGTCGACCAGGTCGAGCCGCTCGGCGGCACCCGTCATGGTGCGCCCGAGCGAGTGCACGAAGGTCTCGAGCTGCGCGCGCATCTCGGGCATGGCCTCCACGCGCGCGGACAGGCGGGCGAGCTCCGACTGCAGCTCCTCGACCGAACGGATGTTCCCCGCGCGCACCTCGGCGACCAGCACCTTCATCTCATCGGTGGCGGCGCGCACATCGGCCGCGCCCTGCACCGATGCGCGCAGCGCATCAAGGTCCGTCTGCGGCGCGGCGCCGATGATGTTGCGGAGGGTGGATGCGATGCCCATGGAGCGGATCCGCGGTCGAGGTACGGGAGCGCAGGCCTCCCGCGGGAAGCCAACGGACACTGTAGCAGCCCCGACGATGCGTCACGAGACGAGCTGCGTCGCGACGAGCCGCTGGTAGAGCTCGCACCGCGACAGGAGTTCACCGTGGGAGCCCGCGTCGAGGATGACGCCCTGGTCCATGACCACGATGCGGTCGGCGCTGCGCACGGTCGACAGGCGGTGCGCGATGGCGATCAGGGTGCGCCCGCGGCGGAACTCGTCGATGGCCGCGGAGATCTGCGCCTCGCTCTCGGCGTCGATCTGGCTGGTCGCCTCGTCGAGGATGAGGACGGCGGGATCGCGCATGAGCGCGCGGGCGATGGCGAGGCGCTGGCGCTGGCCGCCCGAGAGTCCGCTGCCGCCCTCGCCGAGCTCGTTGTCGAGGCCCTTGGGGAGCGCCGCCACGAACTGCGCCGCGTGGGCGAGCTGCAGTGCGCGGTCCATGGAGGCTGCCGTGGCGTTGGTCTCCGCGGAGCCAGCATCGAGGCCGAGCAGGATGTTCTCGCGGATGGTCCCCCGCACGAGCAGCGGCTCCTGCGGCACCACGCCCACCTGCCGGCGCAGCGAGACCAGGCTCACTCCCTGCAGGTCGGTGCCGTCGATGCGCACGGCGCCCTCGGTGGGATCGAAGAGCCGCGTGAGCAGGCTGGCGAGCGTGGTCTTGCCACAGCCGTTGGGGCCCACGATCGCCACGAACTCGCCGTGGCGGATGGTCAGCGACACACCGCGCACGGCATCGCGCTCGGCACCCTCGTAGCGGAAGCGCACCGCATCGAAGGCGATGGTGCGCGCGTGCCGCGGCAGCGAGGGCAGGTCGCGCTCACGCATGCCTTCGGCGGGCGTGGCGAGGATCTCGTGCAGCCGCTCCGCGGGAGCGCTCGCCGCCTGGATGTCGTTGAGGAGTCCGGTGAGCGGCCGGAAGCTGCCGCCGGCGACCGCGAGCGCGCCAAGCGTGAGGATGAAGCGCTCGAACTGCATGCGGCCCGCGAGGATCTCGCGCGCCGCGAGCAACGCCAGACCCGCGATGAGGAAGATCGCCAGCATCTCCACCAGCGGCGCGGAGATGGCGCGGGCGACGCGGGCGCGGCGGTCCTCGCGCACCACGCGGCGATTGGCACGGCCGAACCGGCGCCGCGCCGCGCGCTCGGCGGTGGCGGTCTTGATGCCGCGCAGACCCTGCATCGACTCGTTGGCGGCGCGCAGCAGGTCCTCGTAGGCGATGAGCGTGTTGCGGCTGCTGCGGCGGATGCGCTTGCCGAACTTGCGGAGCACGCTCACGATGACGGGCGCCACCACGACGGCGGCGATCGTGAGCCGCCAGTCGAACCACACCGCGGCGGCGAAGGCGGCGGCCCCCTTGGTCACCTGCGCGAGCGCCTTCGATGTGAGCGCGCTGAAGCCGCGCTCGAGCTCGGCGCAGTCGCGGGTGATGCGCGACACGATCTCGGTGGGACCGCGTCGCAGCACCGTCCCGAGCGGCAGGCGCAGCGCGTGACGGAACGCCTCGAGCCGGAGCTCGGCGATCGTGACCATGGAGAGCGTCAGCGAGCAGTACTGGTGTAGGAAGTTGGCGA
>CAIOCH010000257.1 GCA_903856525.1 uncultured bacterium
CGCGAGGCGCCGTTGCCCGGCTTCGGCGAGGGGCACGCGGCGCGGCTTCATGCGCGGCTCGACGCGCGCGCGCGCGGGAGTCGTACGCGATGGCGTGCCGCGGCCGCGATGGTGGTGCTGGCGAGCGGCCTGTACGCGTCGTTCGCGTGGCCGTTGCGCGGCGAGCCTGCGGTGGGCCGCGTGATCGCGGTGCCGGTGTACTGGAGTCGAGTGGTGCGGGCCGCGCGGCTGGACATCAGTCGCTGGACATGTGGTGGTTGCATGAACGAAACGCAGGAGCGGCCGTTGCGCCGAGAAGGAGTGAACCGATGATGTTGAGCCGAATGTTCGCAGGATTGCTGGTGATCGCAGGCACGATGGTCACGCCCGTGCGCGCGGCCGACGACGACACGCAGGCCATCATGATGACGATGCGCGTGTTCCAACTGAAGGTCGAGGCGCGGGACCAGGCTGGCCACGCGCGCCTACCTGTCCTGAAGGATCTGCCGGTTGTTGCAGCGGTCGAAGGCGAAGCGGTGCGACTGGTCGTCGCGGGAGCGGAGATCGACGGGTTCCTGCGCGAGGAAGCCAAGCACTGTGTTTCCGCGCCGCGCGTCTTTGCGCGTTCGGGTCAGTCGGCGAGTGTCGAGATCGGTCGCGAGATCGCGGTCGAGTCGATGCAGCCGACGACGCAGCCGGGCGTGTTCCGCCTGGTGCCAGGTGAGCCGAAGTTCGAGGGCATGCGCTTCGATGTGCTCGCAGAAGTGGGAAAGGCAGGCAGCGTCGAGGTTCGGAAGTTCACGGTGAAGTTCGATCAGATGGTTGGCCGCGAGAAGGTCGAGGGCACTTCGCTCGAGGTTGGTGCGCCGATCATGCGCTCGCGCGAGTCGACGCATGCGCTTGGACTGAAGCCGGGGCAGCGGGCGGTGCTCACCACGTCGGCGCTTGACGGCAGCGACGAGACGCTCCTCGTGGTCCTCGAGGCGGTTGTGGTCGAAATGCCCTCCTAGGACGCGGAAGAAGCCCCCGCGCGCGCTTCTCCGCAGCTCTGACGCCGCCGTCGATCGCCTCATCCGCGCGGTTCGGCCCACGCGGCTGATGTCAGATTCCGTGCTGCACTTTTCTGACAACAGATTTGGGGCGCTTCGGGAAGTGGTGAGGGCTGAGGCCGCGGTGCTCGACGAAGGCCTCGGCCGTGCCGGCCGCGTTGATCGTTGCTGGGGTGGGTTTGCCCATACGAACGCCTGAAGCCCCGACGTATCGGAGGGTGGACGTCATCGGAGGGCTGTTGGCAGGCTCACGCAACCCGCTCCGCAGTCTCCGTCGGCTCCGCCGCCGGACGACTGACGGGCACCCGAGGGACAACGAAGGCTCAAGCCCGACGCGCGAAGTCGGCCATGAAGTCGGCGAGGATCTCGCAGCCCTTCACGGGGAACGCGTTGTAGATCGAGGCGCGCATGCCGCCCGCCTCGCGGTGGCCGAGGAGGCCGAAGAGGCCGTGCTTCTCGGCTTCGGCGACGAACTTCGCGTCGAGCTCGGGCTTCGGCGTCTTGAAGCACACATTGAGGTGCGAGCGGCACCACGTCTCCGCGGGCCAGGAGTAGAAGCCGCCCGAGTTGTCGACGGCGTTCCAGATCAGGTTGGCCTTGTAGGCGTTGTTCTTGGCGATCGCCTCGGGGCCGCCGACCTTGAGGGTCCACTCTGCCATGAGGCCCATCACGCGCACCGCGAAGGTGGGGGGCGTGTTGAGGATCGACCTGGCATTGGCGTGGTCCTCGAAGCGGAGGATCTGCGGGAGCTTCTGCGTCGCGCTCGCGAGGAAGTCCTTGCGCGCGACGATGAGGCTGGCGCCCGACGCGCCGAGGTTCTTCTGGCCGGCGGCGAGGATCATCGCATGCTTGGTGAAGTCCCACGGGCGGGAGAAGATGTCGCTGGTTGCGTCGCCGATGAGCGGGAGGCTGGTCTCGGGCGGCGCCCAGAAGGTGGTGCCCTCGACGGTGTTGTTCTGGCAGTAGAGGAGGTACTTGGCGCCCTTTGGCTCGGTGAACTCGCCGTTCTTGGGGACGCGCGCGTACTTGGCGGGCAGGGCGCGGCCGTCGAAGGCGATGCTCACGGTGCGGCAGCGCGCGGCCTCGGTGTAGGCCTTGTACGACCAGATGGAGGTGTCGATGTAGGCGGCAGTCTCGCCCTCGCCGACGAAGTTCAGCGGCAGGAGGCCGAACTGCATGGTGGCGCCGCCAGGCATGAAGAAGACGGCGTAGTCGCTGCCCACGCCGGCGGCCTTGCGGCAGGCGGCCTCGGCCTCGTTGTTGAGCGCGTCGTAGAGCGCGCCGCGGTGGGAGAGCTCGAGCAGCCCGATGCCGCCGCCGCGGCAGTCGATGAGCTCCTCGCGGATCTGCTCGAGCACGCACTCGGGCATGCAGGCCGGACCGGCGCTGAAGTTGTAGACGCGGCCCTTGGAGGGGGTCTGGGGGAAGAGCGTGCGGGTGACCGATGCGGCGGTTTGGGTCATGGTCGTCACGGGAGCCTCACGGTGATGCGCTGAACCCCGCGCGCGCGAGCGGACGCGGGGCGGAAGGGCGAAACGACGATGGTATCACCTGCGACTTGCGCTCCCGCGGGGGAACGGTCCGAGCATGGATATCGGAACCTTCTGGCGCGCTACACCGATGCCTGCCGGAGACCCACGATCAGGCCGTCAGGGACATTCACCGATGGACCCGCGAAGGCGAGGCAGAGAGCCGCCGATGGGGCGCCTGCAGGGATGAGTCCGAGGCAGGCCTCGAGGATCGGCTCGGCTGCCTGTGCCTCAAAGCCCGAGTAGGTCACGCCTTCCGCGGTCATCCCATGAAAGACGGGGCGCTGCTTGGTTTCGGCTTCCAGAAGCGCGCGCAGGGTCTCCGCTTGCGCATTGGCGGCATTGGCGCCGTGCGCGGCCACGGTCACATCGAGCCCGGCCCGTGGCGCGGGGATGGTGCCTTCGCCATCGAGCCGCGCCAACGCGGCAAGGCTTCGGATGCCCGACTGGCTGATGCGGAGGACCAGCACGCGCTCGGCGAGCACGGTGTAGACGCCCGCCACCACGAGTTCCTCGAACGAGCCGCGGAAGTGGGCGTCATCGAGCGCCGCGATCGCCGCAAAGCGGCGGCTGTCGGTCAGTTCATCGCCGGTTGCCTCGCGGGCGACCACGATCGCGGCGGCAGTGCCGGCTGGTACCGCGAAGCGCGCGACGGGTGCGAGGTTCATGTGGGATTTATACCGCGGGGTGGTGGCGCACGTTTCTCAAGGGCATGCGCACCAAACGCCGAACTTCCCGCGTCCCATGTCGGTTCTCCATGCATCCGTTCCCGATGTCCGTGCCGCTGGGCGTGACCCGCTGTCCGCTGGGCGTGGCGCGCTGTCCGCGGGGCGTGATCCGCTGTCCGCTGGGCATGGTCCGCTGGGCCACTGGTGGCCTGGTCGAGAGCGGCTTGTGGCGGACTTCCGCATCGACCGCCGGCGGGCCGACCGATGGCTGCAGTGGGGGAGCGCGACGCTGCTGTCGCTTGGCGCAAACCTCGGCCTGCTGGTGGAGCTTGAGAACCTGGAGTGCGCTCCGTGGTGGCTTTCGGGCACATCGGAGACGCCGATCACCGTGGGAACGCGGGTGAGCGTCGGCTTCAGCGATCCGTGCAGCCGCGCCAGCATCGCGGTGGTGATGCGCTGCGAGCGGTCGGGCGCGGGCGGTCGGTACCGCATCACCGCGCGCTTTGACGGCACGTCGCCCTGCTGATCGTGCGGAACCCGCGCGCGGAGGCGTCTTGGGCCGCCCGGACGCGGCCGCGGAGTTCGCTCTGTACCGCCTGTGCAGGGCTGTGATGCCTGCGCGGGCCTGCGGCCGCTCCCCGACGCGTCGAATCGGCCGACGAACTCAATTTCACCTCGGGGTCGGACGATTTTGATGCTGTTCAGGTCCTTGGTCCTGGCGCCGGAGGGACGCCTAGACCTCAGGGAGGGATCCGAGCAGCGCCGCTGCGGGCGTCAAGTCCGCAGCGGCATTCAACAGGGGCTCGCGTGAGCCAGCAGGAGTGTTCGGCGACCGAGTGCCACCTCGGATCGAGTCGCCTGGATGGCACGGTCATCCGAGGGAAATTGAGGTCTTCATGTCTTTCAAGCGCTCGCTTCGTCGTGGATTTACGCTCATCGAAATTCTCATCGTCGTCGTCATCCTCGGCATCCTCGCCGCCATCGTGATCCCGCAGTTCACGAACGCGTCGCAGGAGGCCGCTGAGAGCTCGGTCAAGAGCCAGCTCCAGACCGTCC
>CAIOCH010000258.1 GCA_903856525.1 uncultured bacterium
ACGCGAGGCGATGGGAAGGCCTTCCGCGGCCGCCGCCGAGAGGAACCGCTCGGAGACGTGGGCTCCGTGCGCAGCGGTCCAATCGAAGAGCCCCTCGATGTTCCCGCTCCGCCAAAGCGCCACCGCCTCGGGGTGCAGCAGCGATCCGGTCGACAGCACGCCCGCGCCGATGCCATCCGTCACGGGGCCGCGCCCGCGGCGCACGCGCTCGGCGATCGCCAGGAACCACTCGTGTTCGAGCGACTGGAACGACTGCCGCGCATGGCGGCTGCGCTCGCGCTCCCCATCGAAGGCGATCGGGGCGACCCGCTGCACGGGCTGGCCCAGCGCCCGCCCGAGCCGCTCGGCCACGGCCGCATCGCTCTCGGGCCCCTGCTGGTCGAGGGTGAGGAGCTCCTGCGGCCGCACACCCAGGCGCAGCAGCGCCAGAAGGATGAGCCGCGAGTCGCGACCACCGCTCAGGAGCACGGTCGGACGTGCGGACGCAGCGCCGGCATCATCCGCGGTCGACGCGAGCGCACCGCGCATCGCCGCCATCGTTCGCTCCACGATCCCGTCATCGGTCGGACAGACGCCGTCGGCGAATCCCGCCGCCTCGACCGAATCGGTGCGGATACCCTCGACCACGGTGCGGCTGCCGAGGGCGTACCCGAGCCGCAGCACGGTCGCGAGCCCGACGCCGTCGATCGCCGCGCCACGGCGGACCAGCGGCCCGATCGACTCCGCCACGCGACCGTCCGCGTCTGAAAAGACAGGTCGCAGATCGGCGACCCGCACGGACGGATGGGGCGGTGACGATGGTGAATCCGGAGCGGCGTTCATCAGAGCGCCCGTGTATCGACCAATTACGGAGTGCAGCATCCAAAAGTGAACAGTCGCCGTTCCGTACCGGCGACTGCTCGATTGCCCACGATAGCCGTGTGCGATGCGACTGTTGCGATCACTTCATGCGGCGGCGCATGATGCCGATGCCGACGAGACCGAGGCCTGCGAGGATGGCGGGCGCGCCGATGGGCACGACCAGGAGCTGGTCCTGCGCGGCGGCGTTCGAGAGACCCAGGAGGTTCGGACCCATGGTGCCGAAGCCGCCCTGGCCGAGCGACGCGAGCATGGCCGAGGCGGTCGCGTAGAGACCACCCGACTTGCCGGCCTGGAAGGCACCCGTGGCGAGGCTGAGCTGCGACACGGCGTCCGCGGCGCTGGCAGCCGAGATGTTCTCGTGCGTGATCTCGTAGATGGCGACCTGGAACGCGCCCTTGGCGACCGCACCGTTGAGGCCCGCGTAGTAGCGGCGGTAGAGGTCGTTGAGGAGCTGTGCCTTCACGGCGCCCATGGGGCCGGGGGCGTTGGTCGGATCATCCGCCTCGGGAACCTGCGAGGGGCTGACCACGTTGAACGTGTAGGACTGACCAGCGGTCACGCCCTCGAACAGCTGCGTGCAGAAGCTCTCGCGCTCCTGGCTGTAGATCCCCCAGCGGTGGACGCCGACGGTGATGTTGGTGTAGTCCGACGAGGAGCGGGCGCTCCACGCGAGGTTGCTGTTGTAGCGGACGCCGGTGGTCGTCGAGTCACCGAAGCCCAGGAAGGTGAGCGTCAGTGTGTTGGCGGACGCGATGGTGCTGACACCAAGCGCGGCGGCGATAGCGAGGCCAGAGGTCTTCATCTTTTCTTACCCGTGATATGGAGGGACTGACGGCGGGGCTCCAACGGGGACACCGCCGCACGCCGCAATGATGCGCCGTTCACAAGCCTTGTCAAGCAATGGACTTGCATATCCATCAACTTGGTCATTCCCACACAACTTATCGCACGCCCACCCAATGGCCGATATCCTGCCGCCCGCCCACATCCGCGGGTCGGTCGCGAAGGAGTCGCGCCGTAAGGAGCCGGATTGCCATGATTCGTGGACCCTTCTGTTTTGGCCCCTCGTGTTCTGGACCCTCGTGTTCTGGACCCTCGATGCCAGCGCGGCGCGCACTCCGCAGGATCCTCGCCGCCGCGTGCGCACTGCTCGTCGCCGGCACCGCACCCGCGCGGGATCTTGCCGGCGAGATCCGCGGCGCCATGATGCGCGCCAAGTTCGACTCGACCTCCGTGGGCTTCGCCATCGTCGACTGCCACTCCGAGCAGGTGCTCGCCGCGAGCAACGCCACGGGTCTCTACATCCCGGCGAGCAACCTCAAGGTCGTCACCACGGCTGCCGCGCTCGATGTGCTGGGTCCCGACTTCGCGTTCGAGACCAGGCTCCTGGTGGCGCGTTCGGGTGAACGGACCGTGGCCACGCTCGTCGGCGCCGGCGATCCCGCGCTCTTCGATCCCGAGGCGCTGCAGTCCGATGGCTCCCACGGCAACTGGACGACCGTGACCGCCGCCGTGGACGCGTGGACCCAGACGCTTCGCGGCGCCGGCGTGGCGCGCATCGACGAGTTCATCGTCGACGCGCGCATCTTCGACAGCGAGCCCATTCCCACGGGCGATGCCAAGTGGCTCAAGAACCGCGACGACGGCGTCTACGCGGTCGGTGTGTGGGGCCTCAACATCGCGGCGAACGCCGTCATGGTCACGCCGTCCTGGTCCGCCAACGGCAGGCCCGGCCTCGCGGTGGTCGAGCCGCCCATTCCCTTCCGCATCTCCGCCAACAGCGCCACCTGCAACCCAAAGCTCAAGGGCACCTTCGCCATGGGCTTCGGCAAGGCCCCGGGGACCCTCACCCTCGCCGGCAACCTGCAGCGCAAGTCCGATCCCATCGCGGTGGCCCTGCACCAGCCGTTGGCCCTCGCGGGCGAGATGTTCGCCGCGGAGTTCACGCGGCGCGGCATCAGCGTGAGCGGATGGCGCGTCGCGGCGGCGACCGACCCCGCTGCCGCGGGTGCGGCCGTCGAACCCGTGCTGCGCACACCGATTGCGACGGTCCTCCGTGGCGCCAACACCGACAGCAAGAACATCTATGCCGAGGCGCTGGTGAAGCGGATGGGCGCGCACGCCGCGAACGCCCCCGGGACCGGGCTGGGCCCCGGCTTCCGCCCGGGTTCATGGACCAACGGACTCGCAGCCATGACCGACGCGCTCACACGCCGCATGGTCACCGAGTGCACGGGAAGGCTCTGCCTCACCGATGGCTCGGGGCTCTCCGCAGAGAACCGCGTGACGCCCGACTTCACCGTGCGACTGCTCGCATCGATGGCGCGCGACAACCGCGTGGCCGCGCCCTACTTCGCCAGCTTCGCACGGCCGCGCGAGCCCGGCACGCTGCAGCGGCGGTTCTCGAACGCCAAGCTCGACGGCGTGGCCGTGTACGGCAAGAGCGGCTACATCAACGAGGCCAGTTGCCTGAGCGGCGTGGTGATCGGCCCCGGTGGCCGCGCCATCGCGTACAGCGTGCTGTGCAACGACCTGCGCGGCCGCGTGCGCGAGGCCAAGGCGCTGCAGGAAGACGTGGTGGAGGCGATCGCCCGCGAACTGCGCGGTCCGTCTGCCGCACCTGCGAATCCCCGCACCGCCGCGGCGGACGACGACCGCACGGGATCGAGGAACTGACGTCCGATGCTGACCACCGGCGGCATCGTCGCACTGGCATGCGTGGGCCTGACCCTCGCCATGCTCGTGCGCGGCCGCACTGGAAGCGACATCGTCATGGCGGGCGGCATCGCGCTGCTCGTGCTCACGGGCGTGCTTGCGCCGCAGGAGGCGTTCTCGGGGCTCGCCAGCCCGTCGATCCTCACCATCGCGCTGCTGCTCGTGATCTCGCAGGGAGTGATCGACACGGGGCTCATCCAATGGATCGGGCCCGCGCTCTTCGGACGCACACGCAACGTGCTCGTGGCGCAGCTGCGGCTGATGCTCCCCGTCGCCGCGTTCTCAGGCTTCATCAACAACACGCCGCTGGTGGCGATGTGCATTCCCGTGGTGCAGGACTTCTCGCGCCGCACGCGGATCGCGCCGGGCAAGCTGTTCATCCCGCTCGCGTTCGCGGCCACGCTCGGCGGCGTGTGCACGCTCATCGGGACCAGCACCAACCTCGTGGTCAACGAGATGTGGGTCAAGGCGGGCAACGCGCCATTCGGACTCTTCGATCTCTCGCACGTGGGCATCCCCGTGGCGCTGGCGGGCATCGCCTACATCGCCATCGCGGGGCGCTGGCTGCTGCCTGCGTCTGGTGCGGCGAGCCTGGCGGGCATCGACCCGCGGTCGTACGCGGTCGAGATGCGGGTGACGGGCGCGCCCGTGGCGGGCAATACCGTCGAAGGCGCCAGCCTGCGCGGGCTCGAGGGCCTGTACCTCGCCGAGATCCAGCGCGGTGACGAGCTCATCGCGCCCGTGGAGCCCACGATGCGGCTGGCGCAGGGCGACCGGCTGTTCTTCATCGGCGACCTCACCTCGGTCGTGTCGCTCCACAAGATGCGCGGGCTCTCCGCCGCGCGGGAGCAGACCGCCAAACTGGGTGCCGAGCGGCACCGGCGCTTCCTCGTCGAGGTCGTGATCTCCGACTCGAATCCCCTGCTCGGCCGCACGATCAAGGAATCGCGCTTCCGCAGCGTGTACGACGCCGTGGTGATCGCCGCCTCGCGCAACGGCGAGCGCCTGACCAATGTCAAGCTCGGCTCGATCGTGCTGCAGGCGGGCGATGTGCTCCTGCTCGAGACGCAGGAGGCGTTCCTCAACTCGCACGCGCAGTCGCGCGACTTCCTGCTGGTGAGCAAGCTCGAGGACTCGGAACCCGTCCGCCACGAACGCGCGCCCATCGCCGCGCTCATCCTCGTGGGGGTGATCGCCGTCGCCACGCTCGAGCCGTTCGGCCTCACCATGTTCCACGCGGCGCTCGCCGGGGCCGCCGCCATGCTCCTCACCCGCTGCTGCACGGGCGCGCAGGCGCGCAAGGCGCTCAACGCGCGCCTCATCTTCGTCATCGCGGGGTCGCTCGCGCTGGGCACGGCGCTCGCCAAGACGGGTGTGGCGCAGGTGTTCGCCGACCAGCTCATCGCCCTCAGCCGCGGCAACAGCGTGGCCACGCTCGCGGCCATCTACTTCGCCACCTTCGTGCTCACCGAGCTCCTCTCGAACGCCACCGCGGCCGCGCTCGTCTTCCCCATCGCCATCGCCGCCGCGCAGTCGCAGGGAATCGACCCGCACGATGCGGCGATCGTGGTGATGGTGGGCGCCAGCGCCAGCTTCGCCACACCGATCGGCTACCAGACCAATCTCATGGTGCAGGCCCCGGGCGGGTACCGGTTCATCGACTTCGTCCGCATCGGCCTACCCCTCGGTATCCTCGCGGGCGTGGTCGCCATCGGGGCGATCGCGCTGCAGATGGCGCCGAGCGGAGTGCAACCGTGATCGACGAGATGAGGCGTGCGGTCGAGGCCGCGGCGCGTGCGACGAGATTCGTGCAGGATTCGGCTTCTCTGGCAGGCCTGTCCAAGGAGGACCGCTCGCCAGTGACGGTCGCCGACTGGGCGAGCCAGGCGGTGGTGTCGCTTGAGCTGGGCACGGCGATCCCCCTCGTGGGCGAGGAGGACGCGGGTGCGCTACGCGCCCCTGCATCCGAGCCGCTGCGGCAGCGCGTCGTCGAGGCGGTCTCGCACGCGCTCGGACGACGGGTCTCCGCCGACGAGACGCTCGATGCGATCGATGCGGGGCGCGCGGATCCGTGTGCGAGGTTCCTCACGCTCGATCCGGTCGACGGCACGAAGGGATTCCTGCGCAGGCAGCAGTACGCGATCTCGCTCGCGCTCATCGAGCGCGGAACGGTCGAACTCGGCGTGGTCGGCTGCCCGAACCTGCCCGACGACGGTGGCGACTACGACGCCGCCGATCCATGCGGCTGCATCGCCTTCGCAGAACGCGGGCGCGGCGCGTGGATCCAGCGCGCGGGAGCGGCCCCGACGCGCATCGCCGTGGCCGCGTGGAGCGCGAGCACACCCGTGCGATCCTGCGAGAGCGTCGAGAGCGCGCATTCCAAGCAGGACCTCTCGGTCGAGCTCCTCGCTGCGATCGGTGCGCCGGGAACGCCGGCGCGGCTCGACAGCCAGTGCAAGTACATCGTCGTGGCCCGTGGCGGTGCCGACATCTACATGCGGCTGCCGGTCAAGGCCGACTACCGCGAGAAGATCTGGGACCACGCGGCGGGCGCACTCGTCGCTCTCGAGGCGGGCGCACGGGTGTGCGATGTCGAGGGCAAGCCGCTCGACTTCAACCAGGGCCGCGAGCTGCTGCGCAACCGCGGCGTGTTCGCGGGGCACCCTGATCTGGTCGACCGGCTGGTGCGCGCGTACGCAGCGCGGTCGGCGGGCTGACCCGCTGCTCCCCGCGGAGGGATCCGCGCGGTGAACACCGTTCCGATGTCCGCCGCGGATCACGCCACGATGCCGCGCGCGCGCAGTTCCGCCACGACGAGTCGCGCGGCCGCGTCCACGGCGACCTGCGACGAATCGACGGTCACTTCCGCCGCCTCGGGTGCCTCGTAGGGCTGGTGGATGCCCGTGAAATCGGGAATCTCGCCCGCGCGCGCCTTGCGGTAGAGGCCCTTCGGGTCGCGCGCCTCGGCCACCTCGAGCGGGACCGCCACGAAGATCTCGATGAAGGGCACGCCCCACTCGTCGTGCAGCGCCCGCACCATGTTGCGGTCGGCGCGGAAAGGGCTCACCAGGCTCGCGAGCGCGATCACGCCCGCATCGCCCAGGATGCGGCAAACTTCCCCCGTGCGTCGGACATTCTCGGCGCGATCAATGGGACTGAACCCGAGATTGCGGTTGAGCCCATGACGCAGATTGTCCCCATCGACCCGATAGCAGAGCCGCCCCTGCCCGACGAGCAGCGCTTCGACAGCGACTGCGATCGTGCTCTTGCCCGAGCCCGAGAGGCCCGTGAACCACACCGTCGCACCACGCTGCCCAAGAAGACGCTCCCGTTCCGAGCGGCCGACGGCGCCCGCATGCCAGGTGGTGTTTGGGGACTTGTCCGACATGAGTGGAGGCCGAGAAAGCACGCCTCGGCGGCAGACACGCGCGCCGAAACGCCGATACGGTATCCAACCTTCGGACCGCGTGCATGGCTGACATCCCGCCCCTCCATCCCCCGTCATCCCGGCGATTGACCCACCTCCGCGAGCTCGAGGCGGAGTCGATCCAGATCTTCCGCGAGGTGGTCGCCAGCTTCGAGCGGCCGGTGATGCTGTATTCGATCGGCAAGGACTCGGCGGTGCTCCTGCACCTGGCGATGAAGGCGTTCTATCCCGCCAAGCCGCCCTTTCCGCT
>CAIOCH010000259.1 GCA_903856525.1 uncultured bacterium
GCCCACGCCATCCAGGCCGGCCGCGAGATCCGCGTGATCCTGAACGCCAAGAAGGCCGACGACACGACCGCGTTCCAGATCGCCGAGGCGATCGCCAAGCGCGTCGAGGCCGAGATGACCTTCCCCGGCGAGATCAAGGTCACCGTCCTCCGCGAGACCCGCGCCGAGGCCATCGCGCGGTAACCTCCGACCCGTGCCTGGCACGTGCCGTGCGGTGCCAGGCACTGTCTGGCACGTGCCATACACCCCACGAGGCAGTTGCGAGAGTCACGTTCTCGCTGCTGGCGCGCATCTCGCTTGGAATCCATGGCACGTGCCGTGCAGTGCCTGGCACTGCCTGGCACGTGCCAGGCACCGTAGACTCCGCGCATGCGCGAGTGGTCGATCACGAAGGCAGACTGGGACCGGATCGCCTCCGCGCGTCCCGATCTGACCACGCAGGTGGCGCGCATGTCCTGCGGACTGCCACTGGTCACGATGCTGTTCGCACTGGCTGTCTTCGTGGTCGCGAGCCTGACGGCCAACCCGTGGTTCATCGGTGCCGCCGTGATCGTCGCGGGGGCCGTGCTCGCCGTCATCGCGCGCGTCCGCAGCAGCCTGCACCGCGGATACGCCAACTGGGATGCGATGCACCCCGCGGTCTGGGAGTTGCGCGGCTGCGTCTGCCCCTGGTGCCAGTCGCGGGTCGATCGCGATCCCTGCGTTGGGCACGGCTTCACCACGGCCGATCAACCCACACTCCTCGCGTACTGGGAAGCCCTGGCACTCGGCGATTCGGCGACGGTGATGGCGAAGTCCGACGAGCTGCAGGACGCCGCGCGCACAACCCCGCTGGCGACGCGCGCCAACTGGTCGCTCCTCCGGCCCATGCGCATGATCGCTCCCGGCATGTTCGACGCCGAGCGCTCGCCACTCGCGCGCGCACGCGCAGCCTGGCCGGTCTCGCTCATCCTGCTCGCGCTGCTCGTGCTCGTTGCCGTCGTCATCGACGCAACGGCTGGCCGACGCGCGGCCATGGTGCCGATCACGGGTGCGTGGCCCCTCGTGCTGGTGCCCATGGCACTCGCCTTCGCGTGGACAGGCTGGAAGCCTGGCCAGCCGCGTTGCGCCGCCTGCGGTCACCTGTGCGCCACCCCGCATCCCGAGCGCTGCCCCGAGTGCGGAGTGGATCTCCGCAAGCGCCACGCCGTCCAGCGCGGAACGCAGGCGCGCGGGCATGTGTGGATCTGGGGGCTGTTCACCCTCATCGCATGGTTGGCACCCACCATCGCGGAGAAGGCCATCGCGACGCTTCCCGTCCGCGCCCGCAACGCGATCTACTCGGTCGTGCCCCCGCCCACGATGTACTTCCGAGACCTCGATCCGACCACCCTCTCCACAGCGGAGGTGGTGAGCACGGCGGACACACTGATCGAAGGCAGCCAACGCGGGCTCGTGCAGTTCGGCTGGGAGTTCCTCCCCCGCGCGATCGCCTCGGGAAAGCTGCCCGCGGCGTACCGCGAGAAGGCGGCGCGGGCGAGCGTCGATCTCGTGCTCGAGGCCGGGGCCGACCCCGCGTCGCGCGTGGTTGATGTGCGCGTCGTCAGCGCCTGGCGGGCATCGGTGCTCGGTCTCACCACCACCGTGCGGCTGCTCCGCGGTGGGTACTCGATCGATGGCGGAGCCACGTGGATCCCGCCAGGATCCGGCGCGGAAATCCGCCCTGACATCCAACCGTGGTTCCGGCGTGGATCGAACGAAGGCGCGGCCGACGAGTCCACTGGGCCCAATTCCACCGGGCCCAAGCGCACCCGCATCCAACTCCCATCAGGCGGGGCGCACGAGATCCGCGCGCGCTGCTGGATCATCACTGGCCACTCCACCACCTCGAGTGAAGCCATCGACTTCGACGAGCGCGGCGCACCCATCCTGCCGCACGCGGACATGGAGGCCTACGAGGTCGAGCTGCGGACAACGGTCGAAGTGCCGTGAATCGGCATCTGCTCGGGTGACCGTCGTCGGGGACCCAGCGCTGATCCAAGGCCAACGCGAAACCTCCCCGTAGACTGCGCGCATGCCGCAGGAATCCGCCGACTCCGCTGATCCCGCCGGATGCGCCGGTCCCACCGATGCCAGTCACCCGACGACGCGGACGGGCGACCACGCCACGACCCCCGACTGGACCATCACCAAGGCGGAGTGGGACGGTGTGCAACGGCGCACGCGCTTCGCGAACACGATCACCTGGGTGGTGATCGCCGTGCAGCTACTGATCGCAGCGCTGCTGCTTGCCGCCCCCTCCCTGCTGCCGCTCGTCGTGGACCTGCCGTTCCGCGTCCCGCAGTCCTTCACGCTGATCGTCGCGGTTCCGCTCCTGCTCTTCGCGTCCCTGCAGCTCTACGGGCACCTCGTCACCGAACCACGCTGGGATCGATTCCGCCCCGTGGTGTGGGAGGCGCGCGGCTGCGCGTGCCCGTGGTGCCAGACACGCGTCGACGAACAACCGTGCGCGCGCCACGGATACTCCCGCGCGCATCACGCCATGCTCCTCGGGCACTGGGAGGCGGTGGCCACCATGGACCTCGCCCGGGCCACGCGCCTGCGCCGCGACCTGCGCGCCGCGGCGCCGCGCACGCCCCTGCACTGGCGCATCCTCGCTCCGGTCACCCGCGTGTTCGCGGCGTACCAGATCGCGGGCAACGATCCCGACTCCACGCCGTGGCAGCGACTGCGCGCGGCGCTGCCATGGCTTGCGCTCGAAATCGTGGCCGTCGCGGTGCTGGCCGTGGCTGCGGGGATGTTCGTCGAGCGGCGGTTCGTGATCTCGTTCCTGGGCGGCTGCTGGCCATTCATCGTGGAGTAGCGAATAGTAAGCCGAATCTCGGTAACCATCGTTTGCTCCATCAGATGAGTACATGTTGTGGCGAAGGATTCCTTCAAACTTTGCACCAATGCGTTCAATGTTTGCTCGTGAAGCGGCATTTCGTGCATCAGTCTTAAAGAACAACCGATCCACGTCTAGTTGCTCAAACGCGTACGACATCATCAGCAACTTTGCCTCGGTGTTAACAAATGTTCGTTGTGCAGAGGCACCCAACCATGTTGAGCCGATCTCGATTGCGTTCGGTCGCACTGAGTCGGAGGGTTTGCCGTCAGGAGATGACCAGTATTCAGCAGACATGAACCGAGTTGAACCAACAATGGTTTCGGTGTCGGTGCGAATGGTTGCAAAGGGGAGAGCTGTGCCGGCAGTGTGCGCACTAAGCGCGCTTTCGATGTAGCGCGCAACATCTGCTTCGGTTGGTTCAGGCACCCATGTATAGCGAAAGGACTCACGCGAATCTGTTGCGGCTATCCGTAAACCTTCAACATGCGTGAGTGAAAGAGGTTCAAGCCGAACTCTGTTTCCGCTCAGCGTTACCTGCGTTAGCGGAAGTGGCATGAATTACTTCAAGGCTGATTCGAAAGCTTTGGCTCCGTCAACCAATGCCTTGCGCTCGGCGTCATTCAGCACTGCATATGCAGGAATGCACAAAGCGTCGGTGAGGTTTTCTGCCTGCACCATGAGTGCGCGAACTTGATCATCTACTACTGGTGCGTCGTCTTCGCCCCAGCCGAAACCTTTCACGTCATTTGGTCGCTTCACATAGTGAGCCTGTTTCGATGTAAGGCCTACTGCGCGAATAGCAATGAGGTGAGCTGAACCACGGAACTCTCGAAGCGATGCTGCAAGTTGCATTGCTCTTGCCGGAATGTCTTCTGCAAGCGGCATGGATTTGAACGCTGCGAATAGCGCAAGGCCGTCTGGGTCTGCTGCATTGAACACCTTTTCCATTGCGGCAGTGAACTCGCTGAGTCCTGGCATGTTGGTGAGTTTTTCCCGACCCAAGTGTGCGGCAACTTCGTAATGCGCATCGCCAATTACTCGTGCAGGCTGCTTTGCAGTTGCAAGACTCCATGCTGCGTTAATGATGACCGGATTGAAGTAACCGAATGCCGCCGCAACCACGCTGCCTTCGCAGTCGCCCATGCATCCGCCGCGACCAGCAACGTAAAACTCCATGCCTTTTAGCCCCATTGACTTACTCACTTCAATGGCGTTTGGAGTGAAGTAGTACTTCCATCCATTGTCGTTCAAGATTGGGCAAACAGCGTTTACTAGCTCTTCGTTAGTCATAAGCGCAGGTTAGTTGGTTAGC
>CAIOCH010000260.1 GCA_903856525.1 uncultured bacterium
GAAGGACTTCCTCGGACGCATGTACGAGGAGGCCATGAAGCGCGCCGAGCAGCGTCAGCAGCAGCAGAAGAAGTACAAGGAGCGGTGATCCGTGCGCCCGCGCGAGATGATCGTGGCCATCGCGTCGCCCCCGGGGCGCGGTGCGCGGGGTCTCGTGCGCGCATCGGGCGCAGGTGCGGGCGCGGTGGCGCGGGCGGTGCTGGGCGTCGAGCCCGCGGCGCGCGGCGTGTTCCGCGCGCGGCTGCGGCTCCAGGGTGACGCGGGCGCGTGCCCGGTGCTGGCGATGTGGATGGCGGAGGGCGCGAGCTTCACGGGCGAGGAGTCGCTCGAGCTCTCGTGCGTGGGCGCGCCCGCGCTGCTCGAGGCGGTGGTCCTGGCGCTCGTCGAGGCGGCGCGTGCGGCGGGCATCGCGGCGCGGCAGGCGCGGCCGGGAGAGTTCGCGTTCCGCGCGCACCTCGCGGGGCGGCTGTCGGTCGACGAGGCCGAGGCGATCGCGGCGCGCATCGCCGCCACGAGCGATGCCGAGATCGCGGCGGCCGACGCGCTCGCACGAGGGTCGACCGGTGCGCGGGCTGCGGAACTGCTTGGCGCGGTAGCGGAACTCCTCGCGCTCGTCGAGGCGGGCATCGACTTCACCGACCAGGAGGATGTGGTGGCGATCGCGCCCGCGGCGCTCGCGGCGCGTGCCGAGCGGCTGGCCGCGCAGTGCGCGGAGCTGCGGGGCGTGCAGGCTTCGGCGCGCGCGCAGGCGGTGCCGCTTGTCGTCCTCGCGGGGGCGCCGAATGCAGGCAAGAGCACGCTCTTCAACGCGCTCCTCGGACGCGCGCGCACGGTGGCCAGCGCGTTCGCGGGCACCACGCGCGATGCGATCGTGGAGCGGTGGACGCTGGGCGCGGGGCTCGAAGTGGATCTTGCGGACCTTGCGGGGCTCGAGGATGCGCGCGGCACCAACGCGGGCACGATCGCCGGGCACATGCAGCGCCGCGCTCGGGAGATGCTGGCGGCGGCGGATGTCGTCGTCCGCTGCACGCCCATCGGCGGAGAGCCGGTCGCGATCGAGGCGGGGGGGGACCTGGTCGAGGTCGTGACGAAGTCGGATCTGGCGGGATCGGCGCCAACGGAGTCGACGGGGGCCCCGACGGCCGGCAGCCGCGAGGGCTCGCTGCCGATCAGCGCTGCGACGGGTTCGGGGCTTGCGGTGTTGCGCGCGAGGGTCGCGGCACGAATCCGTCGCGACCGCGCGCTGCGTCAGGCGCGGCTCGCCACCATCCTGCCGCGGCACGACGCGGCGTTCAGCGCGGCCTCGTCGGCGCTCGAGGAAACGGCTCGCCGTGCGTGCGACTCGCGCATTGCGGGTCGGCTGGCCGATGTCGAGTTGGTGGCAAGCCTGCTCCGCGCCGCGCTCGACGCGCTCGGTGAGATCGCGGGACCCATGCACCCCGACGATGTGCTCGGCCTCGTGTTCTCGCGGTTCTGCATCGGAAAGTGACCGAAGTGCCCGCATCGAGGCCCGCGTGGACGGGATCCGAGACGGAACCTGAACCCTTGATTGAACGCTGAAACCACGACCGAACCCGGAGAATCCACATGGCAGGCGCCGCGACCCGCAACCGACCCGAGACGCGCGAACCCATCGCGGTCCACGCCATCGAGGTGCGCGCCCGCTACCCCGAGTGCGATCCCATGGGGGTGGTCCACCACTCGGTCTATCCCGTGTGGTTTGAGATGGGACGCACCGAGATGCTGCGCGCAGCGGGCGGCAGCTACCGCGACCTCGAGGCGGCGGGGGTCTTCCTTGCGGTGGTGCACCTCGAGGTGCGCTATCGCCGACCCGCCAGATACGACGATGTGCTGCGACTCGAGACGAGCCTCCTGTCACCCGGTCCCGTGAAGATCGAGCACGCCTATCGCCTCCTCCGCGGCGACGAACTGCTCGTCGAGGGCCGCACCACCCTCGCCTGCCTCGACCGCTCCGGCCGAGCCCAGCCGGTGCCAGGCACCTCCCTGGCACCAACCGCGGGGCAGCCAGGCACCAGTTTGGCTCCATAAACGCTTGTTTCACAAGACCTTGGCCGTGCGGGCTGGTCCCGGGCGTCGCCGCGGCTGCGTCCCGGCTGGTGCCTGGCACCAAAAAATTGAACGCGTTTGCGCAGAAGGATGGGTCGAAGTGTCTCTTCTCATGCGTCAGGGTCGACTCCCCTTCTCCCTCCCAACTCCCCCCTTTGGGTTGGCTCTGACAAAAAACAGGACGCTTCGGCGACCTGTAGGGACGGCGCGAGATTCATGCGCCACGGTCAGTTCGGTGCTTGCGTGGCACCCCTGAACGTTCCCTCGAGCTTGCGGCTGTCTGGATTCCCGTCCGCGCCGCAGACCGAATTCCACGTTTGCATCGCCGGCGCCCCAGAGTTTCTGAGGCGCCGGCGATGTTTTTGCACCGCACGCGACACGCGCACGCAGATGGCTAGGATGCGCGCCATGAAGATCCGTTCCTTCGCGGCGTTGGCCCTCCTCGCAGTTGTTCCCGCGGCGTGCACCGCGATGTCGACCTATCCACCCGTCGACGGCAAGGTCATCAACACGCCGAGCGTCTCGCCAGGCCCCGAGGTCATGGCGGGCGCGATCAAGGAGGCGCACCGCCTCACCGCGCCGGGAACCGACATCATCTTCAACCTGCCCGCGGGTCTTCCCGAGAACACCTGGAACCGCGTCGCCTTCCTGCTGCCCGACAGCGCGCGCGCCATGGAGCCGGGCGACGAAGGCGTCTATTCGATCAAGCAGCTCCGCATCCAGGGCGGCACCGCCGAGGTCGATGTGCTTTACCCGGACCGCGGCGTCTATCAGCTCATGACCGTGAAGTTCAACGGTGGCCCGCTCGCGCCATGGACGATCGCGTGGACCTACCGCTGGATGATCCCCGCCGAGAAGCCCGTGCCCAACGACCCGCTGCAGAAGCTCGAGATGGCCACGGTCAACGAGACCGCCCCGGCCGCTGCTGCGGGCGAAGAAGACAACGTGAAGTAATCGGCGTCGGGTCTTCGGCGCCCCACCCGCGCCACCCACACCAGAGGGAGCCGCCGCAGCGGCGACCGCTCTAATCACGGAAGCCGCCGCAGCGGCGACCGCCCAAACCACGGAAGCCGCCGCAGCGCCGACC
>CAIOCH010000261.1 GCA_903856525.1 uncultured bacterium
ACGGACACACGCGTCGGATCTCTCCAGCCCCGCCCGCGATTTCCTCTCCATCGAGGATCTCTCGGCGACGGAGTTGCGCGCCCTGCTTGACCGTGCCGAGCGGCTGCTCCCGTCGGCCGTGGGCGATGCGGTGGCGGAGGAGCGGCTGCGCGGGCGGGTGGTGGCCAACATCTTCTTCGAGGACTCGACCCGAACCCGCGTGAGCTTCGAGATCGCTGCCAAGCGCCTCGGCGCGAGCGTGGTCAATCTCGGCGCGAGTGGCTCGAGCGCATCCAAGGGCGAGACACTCGTCGACACCGCGCGCAACATCGAGGCCATGGGCGTGGATTGCCTCGTGATCCGCACGTCGATCTCCGGTGGTGCGGCGCTGGTGGCGTCGTCGGTGGCGTGCCCCGTGATCAACGCCGGCGATGGTCGGCACCAGCACCCCACGCAGGCGTTGCTCGATGTGCTGGCGCTGCGACTCCGCCTTGGCGACCTCGCGGGCAAGCGCGTGGCGATCGTGGGCGACATCGCCAACAGCCGTGTGGCGCGCTCGTCGACCCAGGCGTTGCTGTTGCTCGGTGCGCACGTGGTGATCGTCGGGCCGCCGGCGCTTGTGCCGAGTGGATTTGACCACATTGGCCGCGGCTGCAGTGGTTCTACGGGAACCGTGACCATCTCTCATGATCTTGATGCGATCATTGGCGAAATCGACGCCATCATGATGCTGCGTGTGCAGATGGAGCGCGCCGCCGCCAACGGCATCGCTCCCGACTACCGCGCCAGTTTCGGTCTCACCGAGGCCCGTCGTCGCCGGCTTCGCAAGGGTGCCGCCATCCTGCACCCAGGGCCTGTGAATCGTGGTGTGGAGATCGACGACGCGGTGGCCGACGACCCCCACGACAGCATCATCCTGGCGCAGGTCTCCTGCGGTGTCGCCGCGCGCATGGCGGTCCTTCTGCGCGCGATAGACCGTTAACTTCGTGCGGATTCCTCAAATCCCGACTCCGCGTCAGCCGATAAGGGCGACACGCGACCTAAGTCCCTCTAGGTGGATGGCTTGGTTCGCGCCCACGGCAACGCCGGAGTCCAGATCGTGCATCCGAATCCAGAAGCCCGCACTTCCCTCAGTTCCCTCGACTGCTGCACTCCGCTGCCACGACGCTTCGTTGCGTCGCTTGGTCGCGTGGCCGTGACCGCAGCGCTTGCATCCACGCTCCTCGGCTGCGAAGTCGATTCGTGGATGGATCCGAGCCGCACGGGCTACTTCGAGACGACGCCCACGACCATGCCCGTGCTTTCGCGGCTCGACGTGATCGAGCGGCAGGGCGCCTCGGGCGTGATTCTCGCGAAGCCCTCGCCCGAGGACCTCGTGCCCGGCGAGCTCAAGTACCGCCTTGCATCGGGCGACATCGTGCGTGTCGATGTCTTCGAGCTCGTCACGCCCGGCCAGCAGGAGCGTGAGGAGCTGCAGATCGATCAGACCGGCAACATCCGGCTCAAGGAAGTCGGCGATGTCGCAGCCGCGGGCCTCACCATCGAGGAGTTCCAGCGCGAGATCGAGGTGAAGGTCAGCCGCCTCATCGCCAATCCCGTGGTGCAGGTGTCGCTGCTCAAGGGCCAGAGCTTCCAGTTCTCCATCTCGGGGGCGGTGAATGACACGGGCGTGTTCACGCTCGAGCGACCCGACTTCCGGTTGTCGGAGGCGATCGCACTCGCAGGCGGCACGCTGTCCACCACGCAGCGCGTGAAGGTGATCCGCGCCGCGCCGCTCGACGACACGCTCAAGCCCGTGTATCCCGAGCCGCAGGCTGGCCGCGCGGGCTCCAGTCCGGATGCCGCGGGTGATGGTGCCGGCACCACGCCCACCACGGCACCCAACATCGATGACCTGATCAACCAGCTCGAGGGCACCAAGCCTGCGGCGCAGCCGCAGCCCGACGCGCAGCCTCCCGCGCAACCGCAGCCCGCTGCCGATGTGCCGCCCGCGGAGCAGCCCAAGCCCGGAGCGCTCGGCATGGTCGGCGAGTTCCGTCGCGTGCCACAGGACAGCAAGCCTCCGGTGGATGTCGACGATCTCGCCGACACCACGCCGTCGCAGGGAGCAGGCGCGGCGACCGGCGGCTACTACTTCGATGAGACCACCGGCCGCTGGCAGCGCGGAACTCCGACCCGCGCTCCCGGGGAGCGCCCCTCGCGTGCGGCGCTGCCGATGCCGCCCTCGATGTACGCCACCCGCATCATCGAGATCGACTACCAGGATCTGGTGAAGGGCGACCCGAACCTCGACGTCGTCGTGCGGCCGGGAGATCGCATCTACGTGGAGCCGCCCGAGACGGGCTTCCTCTACATCGACGGCGAGATCAACCGCATCGGCGTGTACGAGCTGCAGAACACCAACGGCCGCCTCACGCTCAGCCGCTTCGTGTCGGCCGCAGGTGGACTTGCGCCCACGGCGATCCCCAACCGCGTGGATCTCGTGCGCATGCTCGGCGGAGACCGCGAGGCGACCATCCGCATCGACCTCGCCGCCATCCGCAACCGTTCCGAGCCCGATATCTACATGCAGGCCAACGACCATGTGATCATCGGCACCAATCTCACGGCGACGCCGCTCGCGGTCATCCGCAACGGCTTCCGCATGACCTACGGCTTCGGGTTCCTGCTCGACCGCAACTTCGGCAACGATGTTTTCGGACCGCCGCCGGAGTCGAACCCCTTCAACTGATCTGAATCGGCCACCTCGATACTCCGCGCCCGGCGCGGGCGTCGGGTGAGGACCGCTCCCGCGATCATGTCCCATCGCCATCTCTCTCGCCCGCGTGAAATCGCGAACCGGCTTCCAGCGGAAGTCGTAGCGCCCTGCCTCGTGGCGCGTAGCCCCGTGGCTCGGGCGGGATCTGGGCGTCGTTGGGCGACGGGTGGCGGTGGTCCGCAGGCCCGAGGCGCAACCGTCCGTCGTTGCAGCCCTCTCGGTTCAGCGAGCCGAGGCGCGGTGTCGACGGTCGAGACCGAGATGAGTCCCGAGTGATGACGACCGACCCCGGCACACATCCCCAGGGAGCCTCCTCCTCCGACAGCGGCCCCGGAAGCCTCGCGGGCGTGGCGATCCCGCGTGCCTCGGTGGTCGCCGCATCCACGCCGCAGGTGGTGGTGGCCGGCCTCGTGCTGCTCGCCGCGTTCGTCGCCGTGTTCTGGACCTTCTTCGCCACGCAGGTGAAGTGGGCGTTCGAGGAGCCGGCCGACTGGGGACACACGCTCCTCGTACCGGGCATCTCGGCGTACTTCGTCTGGCTGCGGCGCGAGGAGCTCCTCAAGCGCCCGCTCAAGGCCTGCTGGCTTGGCGCACCGCTCGTTGTGCTCGGCGTCGGTGCCTACGTGGCCACCACCTTCGGGCCCTCGTGGTTCGTGCTGCACCACAACGCCCGCGGCATCTCCGTCGGCATCACGCTGTTCGGCCTCGCGCTGCTCATCCTGGGCACGCGCGCCACCAAGCTGCTCGTGTTCCCGCTGGGCTACTGGGTGGTGTTCGGGCAGTCGGTCAGCGAACGCCTGCTGCAGCGCGTGACCGAGGACATGCAGGACTGGTCCGCGGTCGGCGCGCACATGCTGCTGGCGATCTCGGGCATCGATACGGAGCGCAGCGGCAATGTGCTCACGGTGTTCGTGAACGGGGTGCCGCAGCAGCTCAACGTGGCGGAGGCGTGCTCCGGCATGCGCATGCTGGTCGCCTTCCTCGCGCTGGGCGTGGTGATCGCCTACACGGGGCTTCCCAAGGTCTGGCAGCGCGTGGCGCTGGTGGCCTCGGGCGTGCCTGTCGCGATCGGTGTGAACGTGCTCCGCGTCTACACGCTCGGGGTGCTGTCGCTCTGGGACTCGGGTTTCGCCGCCGGCGACTTCCACAGCTTCATCGGACTGGTCTGGCTCGTCCCGGCGCTCTTCCTGTACCTCGGCATCATGTGGCTGCTGCGGAACCTGTTCGTCGAGGTGGAGGCGGGCGTCGGCAAGGCCGCCAGCACCGGCACGGGAGGCGCGAATGCTGCTTGAGCGCTCCGCACTCAAGGCGTATGCCGCTGCCCTCGCGATCCTGATCGCGGGTGCGATCGGCTTCCGCATGCTGGTCGCGCAGCTCAACATCCACCTCATGAAGGAGCCCGTGGAGCTGCGGCGGCCCCTCGACACGATTCCCACGCGCCTGGGGCGCTGGGAGCGCGTGGGCCTCGACTCGGTCTTCAGCGACACGCTCATCGAGGAACTCGGCACGCGCCGCTACCTCGACCGCACGTATGCGATCGACGGCGACCCCAAGAAGGGCATCGTGCATGTCCACGTGGCGTACTACACGGGCACCATCGATGCCGTGCCGCACATCCCCGAGCGGTGCTGGGCCGTCGGCGGCCTCGAGCTCACCCGCAACTCGGAGGGGGTCGAGGTCGCGATCGACCGGAGCGCGTGGCGTCCACAGGGCGGCCGCGCCGACGCCCGCTACATGGTCGCCTCGGTGAAGGATGCCGTGACCGCTGAGATCGACGAGGTGGCGATGCCCCGCGGCGAGATCGCCATGACCACGATCGAGTTCCAGGATCCCAAGCGCCCCGAGGTTCGGCAGGTCGGCGGCTACTTCTTCCTGGCCAACGGCGCCACCGCGCGCACCAGCTACGACGTGCGCTCGCTCGCGTTCAACCTGACCGACCGCTACGCCTACTACTGCAAGGTGCAGCTCACCAAGTCCGGCACCGTCAAGGGTGCCGACGAGTCGCTCCTTGATCCGTTCAAGCAGGACGCCCAGGAACTGCTCACCGAACTCATTCCCCCGCTCATGCGGTGCCTGCCCGACTGGCCCGCGTGGGAGAAGCAAGACCCCCAGGGCCTCGCCCGCTCCGTGGAGGGGTCGACCACACAGTGACCTTCCGCGCGCGATGTCCGCGCGGCCCGAGGCCGGCACGCCGGCTGAAAGCGATTGCAAATGTCCAAGAAGCTCAACAAGAAGCTCGTGTTCGTCGTCGGTTCGCTGGTCCTGATCCTCGGACTGGTGGGCATGCTGTCGCTCGTCATGCTGCAGGGCAACACGGAGCGGCACATCCGCGCCGGTGACGAGTTCCTCGCCGCGAAGGACTACCGCAAGGCCGCCGACACCTACGGGCGCGCGGTGGCCAAGAAGGCCACGAACCTCGACTACCTCGCCAAGTTTCGGGAGGCGATCCTGCTGATCACGCCCGACACGGAGAACGAGGCGCGCGAGCGCTACCAGCAGTACCTCGCGGTGCTCGCCAACGAGGCGCGCGCTGCGCGCAGCGATCTCACCCGCTGGCGGAGCTCCATGGAGGCCTTCCGCGCGCAGGCCGAGGCGTTCGACAGCAGCGTGGTGTGGGGCATGCTGGCCGAGCGCGCCGACGACATGGATCGCTCGGTGCCCGAAGACGGCGCTGGTCCGTCGATCGCCGACGTCTACCGCGGATACGCGGGCTTCCGCCGCATCGACTCGCTGAACGACTCCGAGCGCGGTGCCGTGCTCGTCGACCTCGAGTCCGCCCTGAAGTCGGGCGAGCTGCTGCCCGCGGAGCGCGACCTCGTGCTCGGATCGCTGGCGCGGCTCGCGGTGCGCGACCGGGCACGTGCGGCGAGCGCCGGCCGCGCCGACCGCGTGGAGGCGACCCAGGTGGCGCTGGACAAGGCGTTCGAGCGCGCGTTGGCGGAGACGCCTGATGGGCTCCGCACCCGGATCGCGGTCTACGAGCGGGCGCTCTTCGAAGGACAGGGCAAGGCAACCGACGATGCAGTGACCGCGGCGGGAGAGCGGCTCGTCGCGGCCGCGGCCAAGTCGGATGACGCCATGGCGGTGCTCGAGATCGGTCAGGTGCTGCTGCGTGGAGGCGCGGTCGGACTCGAGGAGGCGCAGTCGATGCTGTCCGAATTCGTCTCGCGTCAACCTGATCAGGTCCTGCACCGCCGCGCACTCGCCACCACGCTGCGCGCGAGCGACCGCCAGAGTGCGCGCCGCGAGCTGCGCGCCATCTTCGATGCGCCCCGGCCGACCACGGGCCTGCTCTCCTCGCTCTACGAATCGAACCGCACCGCAGCCTCGGTCGCGCTCTTTGACATCGCGTTCGACGACGCCGAGTTTGCCGGAGAGTCAGGCAACGACGCGGACGCCGCTGCGCGCATGGACGAGGCCGCCAAGGCCCTCGAGTCGCTCAAGACCTCCC
>CAIOCH010000262.1 GCA_903856525.1 uncultured bacterium
GGGGCGAGTCGCGCACGCCGCGGCAGATCGGAGCCAGAATCAAACAGGCACCCCGGAATGAACCAGGCACCGAGAAACGAAACAGGCGCCCAATCGGGCGCCTGTTCAGGAGTGCAGATTCGAACTCGGACTCACATCGTGGCCGAGGTGTACGGCAGGAGCGCCATGAAGCGCGCGCGCTTGATGGCCTGCGCGACCTGCAGCTGGTACTGGGCGTTGAGGCCCGTGCGCTTGCGCGAGTAGATCTTGCCGTTCGGCGTCATCAGGCGACGGAGGTCGTCGGTGGCGCGGTAGTCGACGAAAAGACGGCCATCCACACCCTCCTTGAGGCGGAACGCGGGGGCCTGCGTCTGGAACTGGGACATGCTCAATCCTGCTTCTGGCGATGGGTTGCATCGCGGTCCTGGATGCCCGAGGCCGACGGTCGGCCCGGGGTGTGCCCACCGAAACGGTGGGCGACGGGTCGGGGAGGATAGCAGAAGCAAGGGAGAAATCCATTCATCTGCCCTGCCATGCATTTCGAGGGACTTCGACGGTCCGAGAGGAACTGTCTGATTCCGATGCTAGATTTCGATGGCGGTGGGGTCGGACGAGTACCCAGAGACACCCGCCTGTTCGTACCGGAGTCGCTCTTGCCCCTGCCCGCGCCGAAGCCAGTCGACGCTCTGCGTCAGCACACCCGAGCCGTGGTGTTGATCTCGGCCGACGGGGAGGCTTCGCCTGCGCTGCTCGACGCGATCCGCGACTCGGAGATCCCATGCGAGCTTATCGGGCATCCCGTCATCGCGATGGCCGAACTCGTGCGGCTCGAGAAGGACAACCGCCACTACACCGAGCGCACCGCGCTGTTCGTCGCGGATGACGAGCGCATCGAGCAACTGTCGTCGCTCTTTGCGTCGGTGCGAGCCCGACTTCCCCAGGTCGCCATCTGGGTGATCGCCGGCGAGTTCGCCGTACAGGTGCAGCGTGCCACCGTGCAGGACCTTGGCGCATCGCCGACCTCGCCCGCCCCATCAACCTCCCCCGCCCCATCAGCCCCCCCCGCTGGGTTGGCTCCATCGCCGCGTACACGCAGCCACAGTGGACCTGTGTTGCGCATCGTCGATCATGCGGATGAGCCGATGGACGCCACCAACGCCCACGCGACGACCGTCACGGTGGTTCCCAACCGCACGGATCCCCTTCGCACGGACCACGCCGTCGAGGTGAAGTCGACCGAGTCCGCTCCGCGCGCGACCCGCGGCGAGCACCCGGAACTGGACGGCGGTGATCCTCCTTCCGATCCAGACGGCGAGACACACTCGACCAAACTCACCGCCGAGGAACTCGACATGCTCCTCGGCTGGGATGAGCAGGACGCGCCCGAGCACGGCACTTCCGACGGCTCATCGGGCGGCGGAGGCCGCCGATGAGCGAAGAGCGCGTAACAACCCGCGCGCGCCGCGCCCGCGTGCTCGTGGTGGGCGCCGGCGAACGGATGCGTGACCTCGCATCGCTCGCCCGCCGCAAGGTCGCGCACGTGATCGAGGTACCGACGCTCTTCGACGCCATCGACGAGTGTCGCCGCGCATCCGCCGCGGAACCGATCGCCGGGGTGTTCATCTCGCCTTCCTGCGAGCACTACGACGCGGCGGCGGTGGTGGACGCGTTCATGCGGCTCGACCCATCGCTTCCCTTGATCCTGGCCGTTGCGGGCGAAGAGGAGGACCTCACGGCGGTCTCCACCGTCGAGGGCTTCGAGGACTCGATCAGCCTCCCCGCGCGCGAGCCCGAGCTCAGCAGGCTGCTCGAAGATCTCGGCGCCGTGGATACGGTGCCCGCAGCGCGCAACGCGGGAAACTCCGCGACGCCCGCAACGCTCGCGGCGGCGATCCCCACCGTGCCCGCGCCGCGCAGCGTGGTCGAGGAGATCGTGGAACGCGCGCAGGAACGCGCCCATGAGCGGGTGGTCGACCGCAGTGTGGAATCAAGGACCACGGAACCAAGGACCACGGAACCAAGGACCACAGAATCAAGGCCCACAGAGTCAAGGGGCGTGGACCGCGAACCTCCACGCAACGGTGCGCGTTGGCGCAGCGATGGCACCGGCGGATCCCCGCCGCTTCCACGGCCTCATGCCGGTCAAGGCGAGCTGCCGCCCGCACGGATCCAGGGGAAGGCGGATCCCGCGCCCGACGCGACCATGTCGCCCGCGCGTGGGCGTGCGACACCTGCCTTCCAGATGCCCGCACGGGAGACACGCTCACCCGATATCCCGTCCGACGCTCCGCCAAGTGATCTCGACCTCGTGCGTGCCGTGCAGGACGGGCACGATGTGCATGGCGCCGCGATGCGCGTGCTTCGCCACCACCTCGGCAGCGCCGATGTACGGTTCGTGGCAGAGCCACGGCCGGGCGAGGAGATCGCGGTGGAGCTCGATCGCCGCGGTGTGCGTCAGATACAGGTGCTGCGCGCCGACGGTCGCCCGTACGGCACGCTGCTCTCGCGCACCATCGACGAGCAGTGCCTGCAAGCCTGGGCCACTTGGCTGGGCACCTGGCTCGACCTCGATGAGCAGCATCAGGAGCTGCGCCGTCAGGCGTGGACCGACGAACTCACGGGTGCGGGCAACCGCCGCGCCTTCGATCAGGTGCTGTCCGACACCGTGCGTTTCGCGCAGCGCGACTGGCGGTTCTTCGGCCTCATGCTCTTCGACATCGACGACTTCAAGCAGTACAACGACCACCACGGCCACGATGTCGGCGACGAGGTGCTCAAGGAGATCGTCGAGCTGCTGCGCGCGTCGATCCGCCGCGGCGACCACATCTTCCGCATCGGTGGCGACGAGTTCGCCGTGCTGTTCTGCGACCCCGATGGCCCGCGTCGCGGAGGCACAATCGACCGCGAGTCGGCCGCCACCATCGCGCAGCGCTTCCAGCGCGCCGTGCGGAGCCTGAGTCTGACGCATATCGGACTCTCAGGTCCCGGCACCATCTCCGTATCCACTGGCTTCGCCGCCTTCCCCTGGCATGGGCTCGATCCGATTTCCCTCTACCGCGCTGCAGACGCATTCTGTCTCGAGTCGAAGCGCGCAGGCAAGAACCGCATCACCTTCGGTTCGGGGCTTCCCGATGGCGAGCGCTCGGAGTAACCCCGCCTCACGGCGGATGGCGAACCCCGACCGGTCGCCCGCGCGTACGGTCTCGCTCCTGTTCGTCGCTGTTTGCTATCGCGACCCCGCCCGTGCGCCGATGAGGGGAGTCGTCCCCCACCCGCCAAGATGAGCCCCGCGCGCGTCCCACGCACCCTGATCCTGAGCGACCTCCACCTCGGACGCCCCGATGGTGCATGCCGCGCCGATGCGTTCGAGACGCTGGTGGCCGACTTCGACCGCGTGATCGTGAACGGCGACATCGCCGAACTCCATCACACCGCCTACCAGGCCGATGCCGAGCTCGAGCTCGCGCGATTCCGCGACATCTGCCACACGCGCGGCACCAAGCTCGACCTCATCGCCGGCAACCACGATCCCTTCGTGAGCAGCGTGCGGTCGCTCTCGCTCGCGGATGGCGCCATCTACATCACGCATGGCGATGCACTCCACCCGGCCGTTGCGCCCTGGTCGCCCCATGCGGCGGTCATGCGCAGTGCCTTCGAAGCCGCGCTCGCGGCAGCGCCGCGCGAGATGCGCTCCGATGCCGCGCACTTCCTCGCCGCACGCGAGGCCGCCATCGCCGAGTGGAGGCACATGGGCAACGGAGCGCATGTGTCGACCGTGCGCAGCATGCTGCTGCATCCGAGCCGCGCCCTGTCGGTGGTCCGCTACTGGAGCGGATACGCGGCGCTCGCCGCTGCATGGACCGATCGACACGCTCCCGAGGCGGGCACGGTCGTGATCGGACACAGCCACCGAGCCTTCCACCGTTCGATCGCGGGACGCCAGGTGGTCAACACGGGCTCGTACGGATTCCCCGGCCGCCCGCACGCCGTGGTGATCGAGGGCACCACGGTCCGCCTGCACGCCATCATCACCCGCGGCCATTTCTTCGCGCTCGCGGCCAATGCGAGGTCGAGCTGGCCCATCGCCTTCCACGACGCGGGCATCCGCAGGGCAACCGCCACTCAGTCGCGCGGCGATTTTGCGAACACACCCGCGATGAATCCCGCCGCCTCGGCAAGCGCCGCGCGGTCGATGGACGTGCGGTAGCCGCAGCGCCCACACAGGTCCACGAGCGCTTCCGTTGCGATGTTGCCGCGCGCGCCGGGTGCATAGGGGCAGCCGCCGATGCCGCCTGCGGAACCATCGAACCTCCGCACGCCCAGCGCGAGCGCACGCTCGGCGCATTCCACCGCGCGGCCAGCCGTGTCGTGAAGGTGCAGCACCAGCTCGCGCATCGGCCGCACCGCCGCGCACGCATCGAGCATGCGCGCGATGTCGTCGGGATGCCCCGCTCCGATCGTGTCGCCGAGGTCGAGTTCGTCGACGCCGAGCTCCGCGAGGCGTGCGCAGGTCTCGCGCACGGCGTCGGGCGGGATCGCTCCATCGTAGGGACACGCGATCACGCAGCTCACGTATCCGCGCACCGTGGCACCCGCGGCGTGCGCGCCCGCGATCACGGGACGGAACCGCTCGATCGACTCCGCGATCGTGGCGTTGATGTTCCTGCGGGCGAAGCCCTCGCTTGCCGCGGTGAACACGCTCACCTTGCGCGCCCCGCAGGCGAGCGCACGTTCGAGGCCCTTCTCGTTGGGGACGAGCACCGAGAACAGCGTGCCCGGATGCGCCGCGATCGCCGCTGGCAGCACCTGCTCGGCGTCGGCGAGCTGCGGCACCCACTTCGGGCTCACGAAGCTTGTGGCCTCGATCTCGCGAAACCCCGCGCGGGCGAGGAGATCGATGTAGTGCAACTTGTCGGCGGTGGCGACGAAGCGCTTCTCGTTCTGCAGCCCGTCGCGCGGACCGACCTCGCAGAGTTCGACGAACTCGCCGCTCATTGCCCCTGCTCCCCCGGCCGTGCGGCCTCGCGCGGCGCTGTCTCCCGCCCGCGACGCTCCCGCTCGAGCTGCGCCCGATGCTCGCGGATGGCGACCCGATACAGCAGGATGCCGACCACCAGCGCCACCACCGTCATCACCGCGCCCAGCACGAGCAGCACGAACTCGGTTCCGCGAAAGGAGAGGACCTGCTCGTCGGGAACCCCGGTCACGCGCCCTCCCCTGCCGATGCCGTTCGCGCTGCCTCATCCGCCGCGGCGGCGGCAAGGAAGTCGAGCCCGCACACAGCGGCGGGCGCCTGCTCGCCCTCCGCGTTCACCATGACCCTCGTTCCCCCGGCGTACGAGCTCGCCGAGACCATGGCAAAGGCGATCGGGACAGCCCCGAGCATGGGCGCGAGGCCGCTCGAGGTGACGACGCCCACCTGGTCGCCGATGGCCGTGCCTTCGGACACCGCGAACACCTGCGCCTCGGCCACGGGCAGCAGATCGGCCTCGATGCGCAGGCCGACCAGCTTCTGCTTGGGCTTGCCGAGGTTGTGCATGCGCGCGACGACTTCCTGGCCCGGATAGCAGCCCTTGGTGAACGACACGCGCGACTCGAGCACGCCCGACTCATGCGGAAGATTCGTGGGGCCGAAGTCGATGCGGAAGTACGGTGTGCCCGCCTCGAGGCGCGCGGTGTTGGTCGCGAACCATCCCGCGGGGCGCGCCCCAAAGGTGACCAGCGATCGCCACAGGCTCGCGACATGCGTGCGCGGCACGCTGAGCTCGAATCCGGGCGCGCCGAACTCGTCGATGCGCCAGATCTCCGCGCGGACATCGCCGAGCGCCGCGCTCCAGGCGTCGCCGGCCACGAGCAGCCCGAGCGCCTTCAGCGCGCCCTCCGCCTTCGGCCCGTGCAGCGCGATGCGCGCATGCGTCTCCGCGCGCGGCTCGAAGGCGACATCCTCGCCAAAGAGCATCTTCTCGAGCGCCTCGCGCAGCGCCGCGACATCGTGCGCGAGCGTGTCGATCACGAGCGCATCCGGCAGGCGCGCGATCACGAGATCGGCATCGATCCGCCCCTTGCGGTTGGTCAGGAACGCGCGCGCGACCGCTCCATCGGCGGGCTTCTTCACATCCTGCGTGACCAGCCGGTTCACGAATTCCACGCGATCCGCACCGCGCACGACCAGCGTCCCCCGCTGCGGGCAGTCGACGAGCGCCACACCGCTGCGGATGGCCGCGTACTCGAGCTCGACCTCCGCATACGCCGCGGCGACCTCGCAGGTAGGCGCACCGTCCGCGTCGGCCGGGCCGAACGGCAGGTACTCCACCTCGACCGCCTTGCGGCTGACCACCGCTCCACGCGCCTGCTGCGCCCGTTCGGCGCGGCGTGCAGCGTCCTGTGCGGCGAACGCACGATGTTCCTCGCGAAGTGGCGTGTCGAACAGCATGGCGCTGATCCTATACCATCGCACGCCGCCGCAACGCGGCGTTTCCAAGGACCACCCATGCTCAATGTCGACCTCTTCCGCCGCCTCTGCGAGACCCCTGGCATCCCCGGCCGCGAGGAGCGCGTGCGCGCGCTCATCGCCAAGGAAACGAAGGGCCTCTTCGATGCGTCGGAGACCGACGCGATGGGCTCGCTCATCTGCACCCGCAGGCCCACGCGCAAGTCGCGGCAGAAGCCCACGCGCGTGATGCTCGCCGCGCACATGGACGAGATCGGGTTCTTCGTGCGCCATGTCGACGAGAACGGCATGATCTGGGTGAACCCCGCCGGCGGCTTCGACACGCGCAACCTCTTCGCCTCGCGCGTGCTCGTGTGCACGCAGCACGGCGACCTCAAGGGCGTGATGAACCCGGGCGGCAAGCCCATCCACATCTCCAGCGAGGCCGAGCGCACCAAGGTGCCCGGCGTCGAGGAGTTCTTCATCGATCTCGGCCGCGACGCCAAGGAGGTGCTCAAGCTCGTCGAGGTGGGCGACTTCGTGGTGCTCGACCAGCCCTTCCTCGAGACGCCCAACAAGCTGGTGTCCAAGGCGGTCGACAACCGCCTCGCGTGCTACATCGGCATCGAGGCCTGCCGTCTGCTCGCCAAGCGCAAGGGCGGACACGCCTGCGAGATCGTGTGCGCCTTCACCACGCAGGAGGAGGTGGGCCTGCGCGGCGCGCAGACCGCGGCGTACGCCGTCAAGGCCGACATCGGCGTGGGCCTCGATGTCACGCTCGCCTGCGACACCCCGGGCGTGCCCGACAACCAGCGCGTCACCAAGCAGGGCCTGGGTGCGGGCATCCTCATCCAGGACAGCTCCATGATCGCCGACCACGA
>CAIOCH010000263.1 GCA_903856525.1 uncultured bacterium
GCGGGTCCCTGCGGATCTCCGCCGCATTCCTGCCAGCGGTGCGCTCACCGACGCCGAGTGGGCAGCGCTGCCACGCTATGTGGTCGTCGAGAAGGAGATGAACGAGGACCAGATCCGCCTGCTGCGCGCCGCGCGCGAGGCGGGTGGTCCGACGAGCATCGTGCGCGCCGCGCACATGCAGCCCAAGCCCGAGCGCGTGCGCCCGTATGGAGACATCGGTGCCCCCATCGTGGGCAAGACCGGCATCGATGTCATCTCCGACATCCCCCTGGTCGTCGATGTGCGCGAGCTCTACCGCGAGGCGTACGGCGAGAACCTCGACCGCATCGCACGTCTGGCGCAGGGTGACGACGTGCTCCTCCGCGACGACCCCGTGGGCGAGGTCGCGCAGGCGCTCGCGCCCCTCGCGGGCACGTCGCCCGACGCCATCGCGCTCGCCATCCTGGGCGATCCCGCCGGACTTCCCGAGATGCGCCTCAAGTCGTGGGCGATCGCCATGCAGTCCACGCCCGAGCAGTTCGAGGAGTTCCTCGACTCGCTGCCCACCTGCGTGGTGGTCAAGGCAGCCACCACGGACAAGGAGCGCGACGCGATCGCCACGGCGCAGGCTGCCGGGGATGCCGCGCCCGCGCTGGCGTTCGCCTCGCTGCGTCCCGGCCTCGAGGGCATCGTGGGCCGCAGCGGATACGAACGACTGGCCCAGGATCACCTCGCCTCGAAGCCCGGCTACACCACCTACTTCGCATCGCGCCTCGGCTCCGTGATCTCCATCCCACCCAACGGCTTCCGTGCGGGCGACGAGGGTGATGACATGCGGCTCTCCATCGACATCATCATTCAGGAGATGGTCGAGGGGCATGTGAACAAGATGGTGGCCGACGCCAACGCGTCGGGTGGCCGTGCCATCGTGCTCGACGCATCCAGCGGCGAAGTGCTTGCCGCGTACTCGACGATCAATCCCAAGACCGGCCGCGAGCCCATCACCACCGACTGGGGCATGCGCGATCCCGCGCTCGCCCGCATGCGCTGGGCGACCGATCCGTTCGAGCCCGGTTCGATCTTCAAGGCCTTCGTGTGGGCGTGGGCCACCGACCACGGATTCGCCAGGCGCAATGAGACGATCCGGCTTCCCGATGGCCCGCTGGTGCTCGCCGATGGCCGCGCCAAGCGCGCCATCCGCGAGGCGCATCCCTCGAGCTACGGAACCCGGACCTGGGAACAGGTTCTCGTGAAGTCGGTGAACGCCGGCATGGCCACCGTCGCCTTTCGCATGGGCAACGACGAGATGAAGCGCTGCCTCGCCGACTGGAAGTTCGGGGAGTCGACCACGATCGGCGTCGAGAGCGAGAACAAGGGCCTGATGCCGCGCCAGGACGAGTGGTCCAACAAGACCCGCGCCCTCACCTCGGTGTCGTTCGGCCAGGGCATCGCCGTCACGCCGCTGCAGCTGGTGCGCGCGTTCAGTGCGTTCTGCCGCGAAGGCGACATGGTGCCGCTGTCGCTGCAGCCCATCGCCCGCGATTCGCTCACGGCCTCCATCCCCGTGCTGTCATCCAGCGCCGTCCGTGAGAGCAAGGAAGTGATGGAGAAGGTCATCACCGAAGGCACGGGCAAGAAGCTGAAGGACATCCTCCAGTACCGCGCCTTCGGTAAGTCGGGCACGGCACAGCTTGCGAGCCCGACGGGCGGCTACTACCAGGGCAAGTGGCTCGCGAGCTTCATCGCGGGCGCCCCCTTCGACAGCCCCGAGATCGTGGTGCTGGTGACCATCGAGGATCCCGATCAGAAGTCCAAGGAGACGGGCGGCGCCACCGGTGGCGGTGCGGTCGCCGGACCCGTGGTCGGCCACATCATCAACGATGTGCTCGGCTACATGGGCATCCCCACCGACGGCGAGCTGGTCTACGCCGACAAGAAGGACGCCGCCAAGCTCGCCGGGCGCTGAGCCCACAGGCGCCTCGGATCGGGACGCGACCGAACATCCAGTCCATGAACGCGGCCCCCGCATTGCGGGGGCCGCGGTGTTTCTCAATCGAATGCGCGATCAGGCGAGCAGCAGTCGCTCGGGCTTCTCGATCATGTCCTTGATGTGGACGAGGAAGCCGACGGCCTCGGCGCCGTCGATGATGCGGTGGTCGTAGCTGAGCGCGAGGTACATCATGGGGCGCAGCGCGACCTGTCCGGGGTTCTTGGGATCCTCGACGGCGCGCTTCTTGATGGCGTGCATGCCGAGGATCGCCGACTGCGGAGGATTGAGGATGGGTGTCGACATCAGCGAGCCGTACACGCCACCGTTGGAGATGGTGAAGGTGCCACCCGTCATCTCGTCGACCGTCAGCTTGCCGTCCTTGGCGCGCACCGCGAAATCCTTGATCGCGCCCTCGACGCCCGCGAACGACAGCGTCTCGGCGTTGCGGAGGACGGGCACCACGAGGCCCTTGTCGGTGCCCACGGCGACCGCGATGTCGGCGTAGTCGTGGTACTCGATCTCCATCTCGGCGCCCGTGCCGGCGATGTACGCGTTCACCCGCGGATACTTGCGCAGCGCGCTGGTCGCGGCCTTGACGAAGAAGCTCATGAAGCCGAGGCCGACGCCGTGCTGCTTCTCGAACGACTCCTTGTGCTCGGCGCGCAGGCGCATGACCTCGGTCATGTCGCACTCGTTGAAGGTCGTGAGCATGGCTGCCGTGTGCTGGGCGTGCACGAGGCGCTCGGCGATCTTCTGGCGGAGCTTGGTCATCTTCTCGCGGCGGACGCCGCGGGTTCCCGACGGAGCCGCGACGGCGGCGGCCTTCGCGGGCGCTGCTGCGGGAGTCGGCTTCGTCTCGGTCGCCGCGCCCGACTTCGAGGTTGCTGCGAGAACGTCGTCCTTCATGACGCGACCCGAGGGACCGGATCCCGCGATCGAGGCGGTGTCGACGCCCTTCTCGGCGGCCACCTTCTTGGCGACCCCAGACACTTTCGCACCAGAGGGAGTGCCCGCAGGCGCGACCGCTCCGACTCCGGCGGCGGGAGCCGCGGTGCCGGCCGGCTTGGCGGCGCTGGTGTCGATCGAGGCCACCACGGCGCCGACCTTGATGCCGTCGCCCTTCTGGGTCGCGATCTGCAGCGTGCCCGCGGCGGGAGCGCGCAGCTCGAGCGTCGCCTTGTCGGACTCGATCTCGGCGAGGAGCTCGTCCTTCTCGACATAGGTGCCGCTGTCCTTGAGCCAGCCGCTCAGGGAGACTTCGGTGATGGATTCGCCGGGGGAGGGGATGGTGATGTCGACGGCCATGTCAGTTCCTGTTCACTCGGTGACTTCACGCAGTGACCGGTGCGCCGGTCGCCGCGTCGCCTGCGGCGCTCACTTGTGCGCGGGCTTCTCCTGCTTGCCATCCTTGTTGGATGGTCCGCCTGCGGGGCCGTCGCCGGCCTTCGCGGCGCCGATCGCCTCGGTGAGGATCTTGTCCTGCTCGATCGCGTGCTGCTTGGCGCTGCCCACGGCTGGGCTCGCCGAATCGGGGCGGCCGATGTAGCCGACGTCGATGCTGCAGAGCTCCTTGAGCTGCGCCTGCGCGAAGCGGTACGCGCCCATGTTCCGCGGCTCCTCCTGCACCCACACGAACCGCTTGGCGTTGGGGTAGGTGGAGATCACCTTGTTGATCGCCGCGTCGGGGAAGGGGAACAGCTGCTCGAGCCGCACGATGGCGGTCGTGTCCTGGCCGCTCTTCTCGCGCTGCGCGTGGAGCTCGTGGAAGATCTTGCCCGAGCAGAAGAGGACCTTGGTCACGCCCTCCGCCGCCTCGCGCGCGATCGCGGGATCGGGCAGCACGGCGCGGAAGTGGCCGTCGGTGAAGCCCTCGACGCGGCTTGCGGCCGCGGGCAGGCGCAGCATCGACTTGGGCGTCATGACCACGAGCGGCTTGCGGAAGCCCTGCTTCACCTGCTTGCGGATGAGGTGGAACATCTGCGCCGAGGTGGTCGGGTACACGACCTGCATGTTGTCGTGGGCGCACAGCTGCAGGAAGCGCTCGAGGCGCGCGCTCGAGTGCTCGGGGCCCTGGCCCTCGTAGCCGTGCGGCAGCAGCATCATGAGGCCGGTGGAGCGCTTCCACTTGGCCTCGCCCGAGGCGAGGAACTGGTCGATGATCACCTGCGCGCCGTTGGCGAAGTCGCCGAACTGCGCCTCCCAGATCACGAGCATGCGCGGGTCGCCCAGCGAGTAGCCGTACTCGAAGCCGAGCACGGCGCTCTCGGTGAGCGGCGAGTTGTGCACGCAGAACCGCGCCTGCGCGTCGCCCAGGTTGTTGAGCTGGCAGTAGCCCTCGTTGGTCTCCTGGCAGTTGACCACGGCGTGGCGGTGGCTGAAGGTGCCGCGCTCGACATCCTGGCCCGACAGGCGGATCGGGTGACCCTCGGAAAGGAGCGTGGCGTACGCGAGCAGTTCGCCGAGCGCCCAGTCGATGGTGCCCGTGGCGATGGCCCCCGCGCGTCCTTCGAGGATGCGGGCGATGGTCTTGTGGACCGTGGTGTGGCCGGGGAGCTCGCCGAGCTTGCGCGCGAGCGACTCGAGCGTGTCGAGGGGCACCTTGGTCACCACGGGCTCGTGCGAGTACTGGCCGGTCAGGCCGCTCCACACGTTCTTGAAGGGGTCGATGACGGGATCGATCGGCTGCTTCTTGGCGGCCGACTGCGCCTCGTCCATGACCGCGGTGCGCGCCGCAAGCATCGCGTCGACCTCGGCATCCGACACGACGCCCTCGGAGACGAGCTGCGCTCGGTAGGTCTTGAACGCGGGGCGGGCCTTCTTCACGCGGCCGTAGAGCACGGGCTGCGTGAACATCGGCTCGTCGGTCTCGTTGTGGCCGTTCTTCCGGTAGCACCACATCTCCACCACGATGTCGTGGCCGAAGGCCTGGCGCCACTCGATGGCGATCTTGGCCGCCCAGGCGCACGCCTCGGCGTCGTCGCCGTTGACGTGGATGACCGGGCAGTCGTACGCCTTGGCGAGGTCGGTGCAGTAGCTGCCGCAGAAGGTGTCGCGCGGGTTGGTGGTGAAGCCGACCTGGTTATTCACGACCACATGGATGGCGCCGCCGACGGTGTAGCCGTCGAGGTGCATCATGTTGAAGCACTCGGCCACGATGCCCTGGCCCGGGAAGGCGCTGTCGCCGTGCACGATCACGGGCACGACCATCTTGCGCTCGGTGTCGCCCACGAGCCGCTGCTTTCCGCGGCAGCGGCCGAGGACGACCGAGTTCACGAACTCGAGGTGCGACGGATTGGCCGCGAGCACCACGCGCAGCTTCTGGCCCGTGGAGGTGGTGTGCTCGTTGGAGTAGCCCATGTGGTACTTCACGTCGCCGCCACCCGTGGCGAAGGCCTCGGTCCAGGCCTCGTCGAACTCCGTGAAGATCTGCTGCAGGTTCTTGCCCACGATGTTGGCGAGCACGTTCAGGCGGCCGCGGTGGGCCATGCCGAGCATGAACTCCTGCACGCCGAGCGCGGGACCTGACTCGAGGATCTGGTCGAGGATGGGGATGAGCGACTCGCCGCCCTCGAGGCCGAAGCGCTTCTTGCCCACGTAGCGGTTGGCGAGGAACGACTCGAAGCTGTCTGCCTCGAGCAGCTTGCCCAGGATGCGGCGCTTGGTATCGCCGCTGAACCGCGGGCTGTTGCGCGCGGCCTCCAGGCGCTTGGCGAGCCACGCGCGACGGTCGGCGGCGCCGATGTGGGCGTACTCCACGCCCATCGAGCCGCAGTAGGTCGACTCCAGGCAAGCGATGATGTCACCGAGCGGCGACGGGTTGTCGAGCGGCAGCGTGCCGGGGTCGAACGCCTGGCCGAGCGCACCGTCATCGAGGCCAACCGCCTCGAGGGTGAGCTGCTCGGGGAAGGGCCGCGTGGTGCCCAGCGGATCGAGCTGCGCCGCCAGGTGCCCGAAGGCGCGGTAGCGGTGGATGAGGTCGTCGACGCGGCGTTGTTGGGCGGTCGCCGCGGAGGTTTGAGCGGTCGCGCCTGCGGGCGCTCCCGAGGTTTGAGCGGTCGCGCCTGCGGGCGCTCCCTCTGGTGAGGATTGAGGTTGAGCGGTCGCCGCTGCGGCGGCGGGGGTGGCGTCGAGGGCGAGGCCGAGTTCGAAGCCGCGGAAGAA
>CAIOCH010000264.1 GCA_903856525.1 uncultured bacterium
CGCCGCGATGAGCAGCTTGGGCACCAGCTCGATATGCACGGGGTCGCTGGAGATGATGCGGGTGAGCTGCTCGCCGAACAGCATGAACACCACGCCCATGCTCCCCATGATGCCCATGCCGATGAGCGTGCAGCGCCAGATGGCCTTGCGCGCCATGCGGGGGCTGCCCGCGCCGATGTACTGGCCGGCGAGCGCGCCCGCCGCGGTGCCCATGGCGAAACCCGGCAGGAACGAGAACGACTCCCACTGCACGGTGATGATGTGGGCGCCCACGAGCCCTTCCTTCGTGGTGGTGCCCAGCCCCATTTCCGCGGCCCTGCCGATGAAGCCGAGCACGAGCAGGTTCACGAACCACATCGCGAACCCCTCGAAGAAGTTGGGCACGCCCACGCGGATGATGCGCCACGACATGGGACGGTCGAGCGACAGCGCCGCGGTTTCGAGGCGGAGGTCCTTGACGCCCGCGCGCAGCACGCGCCATGTGAGCCATGCTCCGACCGCGTACGACAGGGCGCTTCCCGCGGCGATGCCGAACACGCCCCAGTCGTGTGGATCGAGCGGCGAGGGATTGGCGATCGTGGCGCCGAACGCCTGGATGTCGACGCCCGAGATGAACCACGATGCGAGGCAGTTGACCACGTTCACCCACACCGCGATCTCGAAGGGCTTGTGCGCCTCGCCCGCGCCGTGCAGGCACATGCCGCCCACCATCATGAGCGCGCAGAAGGGGATGCCGTACGCGAGCGTGCGCACGTAGGTCACGCAGTACGCGGTCGCCTCGGGCGAGAGGTTCGAGTAGCGGGCCAGGGGCTCGGCAAGCACGATCATCAGGAGCGCGACGAACAGCCCCCATGCCAGCGACAGCCCCACCGACTGGCCGAGCGCGCGGTGGCTCTCGCGGAGATCGCCCGAGCCCATGCCGCGGGCGATGATCGCCTGACCGCCCACGCCGAGCCCTGTCATGGCGATGCCGATGAACCAGCCCACGAAGCTGCCGATGCCCACGCCATCCATCGCGGGGCGCGCGATCTCGGTGGGGAGGTTGCCCGCGAGGAGCTTGTCCACGAAGCCGACACCCGCAGCCATGGTCTGCTGCAGGAGCACGGGCAGCGCCAGGATCCAGATCGCCTGCGACATGCTCTTGCCGGCCAGCCGGCCGGCGCGGATCACGCCCGCGTCGTCGGGGATGGCCTCCTGCTCGATGCCCGCACTCATCGGTCCCATCGGATCGTCGGGCGACGCGGCGCTCTCGGTGAGCACGCGCTGCTCCGCGCGCGATGCGCGTTCGCGGGACGGGTCGGCGCTCATCGCGTCACCTGCACCAGCACCGAGAAGACCCCGGGCTCGGCGAGCATGGCCACGGCCTTCGCCGCGTCGGACAGCCCCGCGCGACGCGAGATGAGCGGCGACGGATCGATGGCGCGCCGCGCGAGGCGCTCGATCGCGCCTCCCAGGGGGCCGAACCCGGACCCGTGGATCTCGATCTCGTTGAGCGCGATCTGCGACAGATCGACGGCCACGGGTGCGCGTGCCGAGAGGCCCGCCACCACGACATGCCCGCGTGGGCGCACCATGCGCGCAGCCGCGGCGATGGTGTCGGCGGACCCTGTCGTGTCGATGACCAGTTCCTGGTCGCCGCGGCGTCCCGTGTCGGCCAGCGCGCGATGACGAATGCCGAACTGCTCGCCAATGCGCAGCGTGGCCTCGTTCGTGGCCACCAGCCGCGCGAACTGGTTCTCCTCCACCGCGACCAGCGTGGTGAGCACGGCCAGCAGATCGTCGCCGAGCACGCTGGCGTAGGTCTTCTTGTCGACGCCGCTGCGGCGCACGGCCTCGATCGCCCGCGCCAGCGGTACCGCGAACACCGCGCGTTCGTCGTCGAGCTCCCGTGCCAACGGCACGCACGCGGCGGCGGGCACCGCGATGATCTCGCTGAGCCCGCCCGCGGCATCGTCGATGCCGAAGATCGTGCGCATGCCGCAGTGGATCGCCAGACCACCCATGCAGCGCTCGCAGCGGCCGCAGGAGAACACCGGCTGCACGGCCACGCGCGCGCCGCGCACGATGCCCGCCGCCGCGAACGCCTGGGCGCGCGATGCGTCCTCGATCACGCCCACGCAGGCGTGCCCGAGCGTGCGCGAGCCAGCCGCCGCGGCACCGAGTCCGCGCATCACCTCGCGCTCGAGCGGCGTGGCCAGGGCCAGCGTCGGACGCACGAGCACGACGCCCTCGGACGCGGCCTGCGCGCGCGGGCGCGCAACGACCTCGAGGCGTCCATCGACCGCCACCGCCGACCGCGCCATCACCGTGCTCGCCGCGGTCATGTGCCCGAATCCGCGCCCGTTGCGCCATCGGCAGCATCGCGCGAACCGGTCGAAGGCTCGTCCTGCAGTTCGCTCGTCCGCCGCACGCCCAGCTGCTTCATGCCGAGGGGCAGGTCGGGCGATTCGAAGGTCTCGGGATCCCAGAACATCAGGTGGTCCCAGATGTCGAGATCGCGCACGAACACCGGATACAGGTAGAGCGGGGTCTCGAGCAGCGGTGGCTTGGCGGTCACCATGTGCTGCAGCCAGGCGTTCTCGTCGAGTCCGAGGTTCGCGCCCGTGATCATGCGCAGCGAATCGAGCGCCGCCGTGTTCACCGCCAGCTCGCGCTGCGAGAGCGCCGCCACCAGGGCGTTGAACACCGCGGGCGTCGGATACTGGCCCAGCGCGATCGCGATCTCGGTGCGCACATCCGAGTCCTCGTCGGCGTTCACCAGCCGCGGCCACAGGATGTCCGCCACCGCGGGATCGTGCAGCCTCTGCAGTGCCTTCGCCGCCGCCAGCCGCACCTGCCGGAACGGGCTCACGAGGCTCTTGGCCACCAATGGTGCATCGGCGGCATCGCCGTGGCGCGCCAGCGCCTGCAGGGACGCCGCCCGCACGAGAGGATCGCCGGCGTCCTCCGCGTACAGTCGGTACATCTTCACGTACACCTCGGTTCCACCGAAGGGAGCGTTGGCCAGCAGGATGGTCCCGCGCCGCGCATTCTCGCGGTCGTTGGGATCCGCCGCCCACCGTGCAGCCTGCGCGGGAGAAGGGGGTGTGAAGCTCTGCGTGAACTGGCTGAGGTCCGACGAGATCGTGTCGCAGCCCGCCGCAAGCAGCGTGGACGAGGCGAGCAGGATCATCGCGTTCCGCATGGCGGGAGCGTAGCGAAACCGAGGAGGAGTTGGGTCTCGGTCGCGCGGAGGTTTCCGTCGATCGAACGCCTGCGCGGAGTCGGCTCTCCCGCCCGCGGGCGCTACCCTAGGTTCATGCCTCTCGTGATCGAACGCTTCGTCCTCGGCGACTTCCAGACCAACGGCTACGTGCTGTGGGATGACGCCGATCCGACCCGCACCTGCTGGATCGTCGATTGCCCGTACCAGCCCGAGGCCATGCTCGACTTCGTCGAGAAGAGGGGGCTCAAGCCGTCGCTCTGCATCCTCACCCACTGTCACTGCGATCATGTGGCGGGCCTGGCGCAGATGCGCCTGCGCCTCGGGCCGGTGAACACCATCTGCCACCGCGCCGAGAAGGACTTCAACGAGGATCCGAACCTCAATCTCTCGGCGTTCATCCCGCCCGCGGTCGTGGCGCCGCCCCCCGACGCCTGCGTGGGCGGCGGCGAGATGCTGGAGCTCGGCGGCCTCTACTTCCGCGTCCTGCACACGCCCGGGCACTCCCCGGGCTCCATCACGCTCTGGTGCCCCGAGGCCAAGACCGCGATCGTGGGGGACACGCTGTTCGCGGGCAGCATGGGCCGCATCGACTTTCCGACCTCCGACCGCGACGCCATGCACCGGACCCTCCACGAGGTCCTGATGCACCTGCCCGAAACCACCGAAGTCCATCCCGGACACGGCCCGTCGACCACCATCGCCCGCGAGCGCAGCACCAACCCATTCCTCCGTCCGGGCGCGTTCTGACCGCCCAACGCAGGGGGGCGAGGACCTATACTCCCCGCCCTATGCCGTACACGCTCACCCCCGGCGAGGGCTTCGGCCTCGACGTCGAGGACACCGACTACCTCAAGGACCACTTCCAGGCCCCCGATCGCTGGGTCCTGAACTTCGGTCCCCAGCACCCCGCGACGCACACGACGCTCCGCCTCGTGCTCGAGCTCGACGGCGAGCGCATCGCCCGCTGCACGCCGCACATCGGATACCTCCACTCGGGGTTCGAGAAGCTCGGCGAGCACCACGACTACAACCAGTACGTCTGCACGATCAGCCGGATGGACTACATCTCGCCGATCGTCAACGACATCGCCTGGCACCACGCCGTGGAGAAGCTGTTCGGCATCGA
>CAIOCH010000265.1 GCA_903856525.1 uncultured bacterium
GCAACTCGTCGGCCAGCGACCGCGATCGCTGCTCGATGGCGGCAAGGCGCTGCGCCTGCGCGCCGCGCTCGCGCTCGAGGCGCGCCGCCTGCTCGCCCACCACGTCGGCGGCCCGCTGCGCCTCGAAGGCTGCCTGCTGCGCCTTCTGCCTGCGCTCGCTCTCGCGGATCGTCGTCTGCTCGACATCGGTCGCCTCGGCCGCCGCCCGCTCGAGCGTCGACTTGGCGCCACCGAGTTCGTCGGCGAGTGCCGCCGACTCCTGGCCGAGCGTCGCCAGCTGCGAGCGCTCGCGCTCCAGTGCGTCGCGTCCCTCGGTCAGCGATCGCTGCGCGAACTCGGCGCGCTGCTTGGCCTGCGCCTCGCTCGACGCGAGCTCGAGGCGCCGCTGCTCGAGGCGGTGCTGCTCGGCGCCGACCTCCTGGCGCGCGGCCTCGGCGATCTGCTTGGCGTCCTCGGCCTTGGAGAGCTCGGCCACGAGCGCGGCCTTGTCCTGCTCCAACGTGGCCAGCTCGCTGGTGAGTCCATGCAGGCGCTCCTGCAGCTCGTGGAACACATCGAGCGACAGCGCGCGGCGCAACTCGCGCCTGCGGACGTCGAGTTCCTGGAAGCGCCGCGCCTTGTCGGCCTGTCCGCGCACGATGCGCAGCCGCCGCTCGGTGTTGGCGAGCTGCTCGCGCGTGGTCACGAGGTTCTTCTCGGCCGCCTCGAGCTTGCGCGCGGCCTCGACCTTGCGCACGCGGAAGCGCGCCACGCCCGCCGCCTCCTCGAGGATCGAGCGGCGCTCGACGGGGTTCGCGAGCAGCATCGCGTCGACCTTGCCCTGCTCGATGATCGAGTAGGCGTCGTTGCCGATGCCCGTGTCGAGGAAGAGGTCGCGGATGTCCTTCAGGCGCACCTTGCGGCCGTTGATGAGGTAGTCGCTCTTGGCGTCGCTCGTCAGACGGCGCGTGACCTCCACGATGTCGGCGTCGATCGGCAGCCGGCGGTTGCGCACGGCGCGACGGTCGACCACGCGCTCGATCGGCTCGCCCGTCTCGGGATCGGTCTCGGGGTCGAGGCTGGGCGTCTCGTCCTCGCCGCGGTCGAGCTCCTGCGCCAGCACCGGGTTCTCGAAGCACAGCGTCACGCTCGCCATGCCCGCGGGCTTGCGCGCCGCCGAACCAGCGAAGATGACGTCGAGCATCGCGCCGCCGCGCAGGCTCTTGGCACTGCGCTCGCCGAGCACCCACTTGATCGCATCGACGACGTTCGACTTGCCGCAGCCGTTCGGGCCCACGATGCCCGTGATGGGTGCATCGAAGCGGAACTCCGTGGGATCCGCGAAGCTCTTGAACCCACTCAGCACAAGCTTGGCAAGACGCATCGTTCTACGACCTCCGTGTCTGTCACGCAGCACGCCACACCGCGCGCGCCGAACCAACGACGCCACGCTCCGAACCGGCCGGCTTGCGTTGAAGTCCCCTCCTGGGAAACCTCGCGAAACTCAGCGGGGCACAGTATCGCGTCCCCGCCGCGGAACTTCAACCGCAGGAGGGGGCTCGACACCCGATAGGTCGCTCGCGGGCGCGAGGGGGTCGCCCTCGGCCTCGACGGGCTCGAACTCGGGCCGCACCACATCGTTCTCGTCGGCCTGGAGGCGCAGGATGGCCGCCATCACGCGGTCCTGCTCCGCCTTGAAGTCGGCCTTGATGTGGCCGTTGCGCCAGAGCGCGTGCACCGCGCCAATGGTTTCGCCGTACGACAGGCCGATGCCCGGCAGCGGCTTCTCGATGGTCATGGTGTGCCCCAGGAAGGCCACCAGCTCGGAGAGGTGGGGGTCGACCACCTGGATCTCGGCGCGGGTGTCGGGGTTCGGGCGGTAGAAGACCTGGACCTCCTGGTCGCCCGCCTCCGCCTTGAGCATCA
>CAIOCH010000266.1 GCA_903856525.1 uncultured bacterium
CCAGGGCGACATGCTGGTGGTGACGCCGAGCAAGACCGACGCGAGCCGCTGCCAGGGCACGCTCGTGGAGGACAAGGAGGCGCGCGGCGTGGTGAAGTTCCTCAAGAGCGTGGCGGAGCCGAGCTTCGAGCGGCAGCTGCTGACCATCCGCGCTGTGAGCAAGGGCGAGGGCGGCGAGGGCGAGGGCGGTGCCGATGCGAGCAACGCCCACAAGCAGGACGCGCTCTTCGACAAGGCCGTGGAGATCATGATCGAGTCGGGCCGCGGCAGCGTGTCGCTGCTGCAGCGGCGGCTGGCGATCGGCTACGGCCGGGCGTCGCGGCTCGTCGACCTGATGGGCCAGGCTGGCCTGCTGGGCGAGCACAAGGGCTCGCAGGCGCGCGAGGTGATCGTGTCGATGGAGGAGTGGTACCGCATGAAGGAGATGCGCGACGAGGCGGAGCGCGAGGGCACGGTGTTCGAGCGCCCGGGCGATGCGGGCGACGACGATGCGCTGCGCATGCATGACGAAGAGGGGTACTGAGCCCTCCGACCGCGCGCGCCCGGACGGCCGAGCCGCCCGATGCAACCCGAGATCCCAACGGCCCGCGCCCCCGGCGCGGGCCGTTTCGCTTGGTGCCTGGCACGTGCCAGTCAGTGCCAGTCAGTGCACGACACGTGCCAGGCACCGATCCGAGTGCCGCGTGGGCAGTCAATCCTGCGCTGAAACAAGCGCCGTTTTTGCTGCGAATGATGGGCATTGGCTGGTGCCTGGCACGTGCCAGTCGGTGCCAGTCAGTGCACGACACGTGCCAGGCACCGGAGTGGGTAGACTCGGGGGATGGCAGAGTTTCATCCGATGGAGCCCGAGGAGTTGTGGAGGGAAGGCGAGACGCGGCCGTCGAATGAGACGGAGCTGCTCTTCCGCCACACGCTCGAGCAGGCGCTGGCGGACAAGCCGTGGATAGTGATCCAGAACCTCGTGGTGCAGGCCATGGATCGCGTGGGCTCGCGCGAGATCGACTTCCTCGTCATCGATCCCACCCGCGGATTCGTGGTCATCGAGGTGAAGGGCGGGGACTACCAGTTCTCGCCGCGCTTTGGCTGGCACCGGCCCACCGGCGACCCCGAGAAGCCCGAGCTGTTCAAGCGCGGCGCGCCCAAGCAGGCGTCGACCGCGATGTTCCACCTCGTGAACTACCTCGCGGCACGGCTGCTGCACGATGCGGCCCGTCCCCCGTATCTCCATGGCTGGCTGGTGGCGCTTCCCGATGCGGAGATCCAGCAGTCCACGCTTCCACCCGAAGCGCAGGGCCATGTGCTCGACGCCAAGCACTGCCGCGACCCACAGCGGCTTGCGGCCGACATCGATGACCTGCTCTCGGCGCTGGCCGCCAACTTCGCCAACGTCGTGTGCGGCGAGGACTCCTGCATGGGCGAGGTGACCCACCGCCACATCCTGCCGTCGATGCAGGTCCGCTTCGCGGTCCGCGACGACATCCGCCATGCGCGCGTGATCGAGAACGATGCCATGCGTCCGGTGCGCCTGGTCATGGATGCCGCGCACGAGATGGACCGGCTGCTGGTCCGCGGCGGTCCCGGGACAGGCAAGACCTTTGCCTCGCTGCACCGCGCAAGCCGCGATCTCCGCGAGGGCAAGCGGGTCCTCGTGCTCTGCTTCAACATCCCGCTCGCGGCGTCGCTCACGGCGCGGCTCGGGGCCAGGCCCGTGCGGGCCGACACGACTCCCGAGGAGATCCGCGGCAGGCAGTGCGTGGTGGCGCGCATCTTCGCGTTGGCGGAGAGCGCGGCAGCCCACGCGGATCGCCCCGTCCAGCTTCCCTCCGCACAGGATGCCGCCGCCTACTACCCCGCCCTGCTCGAACAACTCGCCACAGCGGCCCGCGCGGGAATCTTCGGCCGCTTCGACAGCGTGATCGTCGACGAGGGACAGGACTTCTCCGCCGCGATGCTCGACGCGCTCGAAGCACTCGTGCCCGAAGGCGCACGCATCGCG
>CAIOCH010000267.1 GCA_903856525.1 uncultured bacterium
ACCGCTGCTCTCCGCGAATGAAAACGGGGTGCCGGCGCCGTAACCGTCGCCGTCGCTGTCCAGATAGTAGGAAGTCGGTCCGTTCACGCCGTGGAGGGTAACCGTGCCGGAGAAGCTACTAGATTCATACCCGCACACGAGCCAGATCCTGTAGTCTGCGTTTGCGGTGAGGTTGTAGGGAGATGGGGCTGGAAAGTTACGCGGTCCCTTCGTCAGCCCCTGGGCGCCCGACTGGCGATTTACGGGATCCCAATCGATCCTCGTGTTAGCAGTCGAGTTCAAGACAAAGTTGCCCCACTCACTCCCGATTTGAGCAAGCGCGTTCTTCGACGTTTCGTTTGGAGTGTCTGTGTTCGCCATGACGACGACACCGAAATCGGATGCGAAGCCACCCCCTGAGTAGTTCAGGTTCGCGATGCTCGCGCCCGTCCACGTGCCCGAAAGCGACGGTACGACAACCGGTCCTGTGATGGAGATTGTCCTGCTCACCAACGTGATCCTCACATCCGCCGCAGCGACGGGGGCGAGCATGGCGGCAGCGAGCGTGGCGATCGTGGTCGTGGACTTCATGTGATACCTCGGTGGACTCATGGCGAGTCCCGAACTGCATGGCGCTCACCGACGCGAACGATGATCAGCGCAGAAGCCTCGAGAAAATCGCCCGAGGTACCGCGACGCGTCATCGCGTCAAATGAACAGCCTATGAACAACTCCTGGTGAACCAAAAGACGTGCGCAGCACGGGAACGGTCGTGCGCCGCACGTCAGGGTCAAACCTAGCCTTGATTTCCACGGGAGGAAGCGGACATGCCCGAGTTTGATCGAACTGACGGACGTTCATGGCTTTAGGGGCTCGCAACCACGAGGCTGAGCCGCGGCGAGCCCCCCGGGCTCGGCTCAAGGGGCGTCGGAGGACTCACCGATAACCCGTGGGCGGTGTCGTACCACCGCCGCACGTCGTCAAGCGTGTGCAACGCGCGAACCCCGGGAGCCACGACCATGTCCACCCGCTGCCGCTACTGCAACTCGACCGCGTTCGGACCGGGCTGCTCGCACAGCCCGCATCGCAAGCATGAGCACACGTGTGACCCCGGGCGATGCGAGTACTGCGGCAGCACGGCGTACGGTCCCGGCTGCTCGTTCTCGCCGAACAGGAGTCACCGTCACGGACAGGGCGCCAAATGCCGCTGGTGTGGGAGCTCTGCACTTGGACCGGGATGCTCGTTCTCGCCGACGCGCACGCACGAGAGGTAGTGGGTCTCGCGCGCAGCGTCGCCACGTCGGCTGTTGTCAGATTCCGTGCTGCACTTTTCTGACATCAGACATCCGACGGCACAAAGGGCAACCCAGCCCGCCCTCTCCATGCGGGTCGGTCACCGCCCTCGGTGTGTCGGCCGGCAGCTCTCGCGGCCGCCCTGTCGGAAGCCAACCCCTGCGTGGCGCGCGAGAACGGCCCCGTCGGATAACGCGTGTTTCCGTAAATCGCGTTCGCGGCGTGTATCGGCCACGCGGTCGAAGGCTCCCGTGGGGTCGGAAGGCCACGGACTTGCGTCCAAGTTGCCCGGCCTTCCTTGGAGTGCTGATTGTCGTCCATTCGCGCCATGCTCCTCGGCACGTTCTGTGCCACCGCTGTGCTGTGTCCGGTTCATCCGGCTGCAGCGCAGACCCCCGCGCTCTCGCGCGGCAAGCTGGCGCTGGAGGCCGACCCGTCGCTCGCATCGGACCCTCATTCCCTCCTGGTCCGGTTCGCTGCGTCGGCCGATGAAGCCAGCCGCGCCGATGCGCTGGCCCGCATCGGAGGCTCCGTGCTCACGCGGTTCACGCTGGTCCCCGGGCTCGTGCACGTGGCGATCGACGGGGATGTGGCCGATGCGATCACGGCGCTCGCCGCCCATTCCGCCGTGCTGTACGCCGAACCCGACTTCGTGGTCCGCACGCAGGGCGTGACGCCCAACGATGCGAAGTTCCCGCTGCAGTGGGCAATGCGGAACACGGGGCAGACCGTGAACTCCGATCCCGGCACGGCGGGCGCCGACGCGCGCATGACCGAAGGCTGGACGGTGTGCACGGGCGAGCCCGACATCGTGATCGCGCTGCTCGACGCGGGCACCATGATCTCCCATCCCGACCTCGCGGCGAACATCTGGAAGAACACCGCCGAGATCGCCGGCAACGGACTCGACGACGACGGCAACGGCTTCGTCGACGACATCCACGGCTGGGACTTCTACGCGGGCGATGCCAACCCCAGCGAGGGCGGTCACGGCACGCACACCGCGGGCATCATCGGCGCGGATGGCAACAACGGCATCGGCGTGGTGGGCGTCTCGTGGGAGTGCCAGATCATGCCGCTCCGCTTCATCGGGCCGCTCGGCGGATTCACATCCGACGCGGTGCGCGCGCTGCAGTACGCAGCCGGCAAGTCGGTGCGCGCGTCCAACAACTCGTGGGGCGGTTCGAACGCCTCGCAGCCTCTGTCCGAAGCCATCGCGGCCCTGCAGGACCTCGAGCATGTGTTCGTCGCGGCTGCGGGCAACCTCGGCCTCAACACCGACGTGTACCCCTACTACCCCGCGTCGTACCCGCACGACAACATCGTGTCGGTGGCGGCGACCACCAACGACGACACCCGCGCCTGGTTCTCCAACTACGGGCCGAACTCGGTCGATCTCGCAGCGCCCGGCGTGAGCATCCTGTCGACCTACGGACTCGACTACGCCTATCTCAACGGCACCTCGATGGCGTGCGCCCACGTGGCGGGCATCGCCGCGATGCTGGTGATGGACTTCCCCGAGATGACCGCGTCGGATATCCGCCAGCGGCTCATCGACACGGCGAGGTTGGTGCCCGCGCTCGGCAACGCCTGCAGGTCCTGCGGTGTCCTCGATGCCGCGAAGGCGCTGGGCGCGCACGATGCGCCGCCGAATTCGGCGCCGAGCGTGGTCATCACGGCACCCGCCGCCGGAGCCGCGTTCGAGGAGGGGATTGCGATCCTCTTCACGGCACGCGCCGACGACGAGGAAGATGGCGTCATCTCCCATCGGATCATCTGGTCGTCGAGCCTGCAGGGCGACTTCGGCACGGACGCGGAGTCCGTGTCCGCAGCGCTCACGGCCGGCGAGCACCTGATCACGGCCCGCGTGACCGACCTCGATGGCGCGGTATCGACCCAGTCGCGCGCCATCAGCGTGAAGATCCCCGCCGCTCCGCAGGCGCCCGTGATTGCCCGGGTGGCGCGCGCGGGCCTCGGCATGTTCGTGGGCTGGCATGACCGCTCGAGCACCGAGACCGGATTCGAGCTTCGACGGCAGCGAATGATGGACGGCGTGTGGCGCGAGGATGGACTCCTATCCATCACCGGCGCGAACCTGCAGCATGTGGTCGACGGCGATGCCGGGCCGGCCGTCGTGCGCTACGCCGTGCGTGCGGTGCGAGGAACAGCCCGCTCCGCGTGGTCGCGGTGGATGGCGGCCGAACTTCCGTGAACAACAGGCTGTGCCGCTGGCGGCGGCACGCCCAACCGAGCTTTCAGTCCCCGTCGCGGGCCGTGGGTCCAAACCCCCACGGCCCGTGCGGATTTTTGGGACAGGGCTCCACGCCCCGCCGCCTGTGGACGGCACAGACGGGACATCGCCCACGTGCACTGACACGTTGCCGCAATGACGACCTCGTGCGCGGTTGCGGTGCGCTGGTTCCAGTCTCTCCGCCACACCCTGCTACGGTGCTGCGGAATGGCCTCCCGAAAGCACAGCAAGCGCGCCGCTTCCGCCAACCTGCGTCCGCCGTCGCAATCAGCCGCGCGCGCGGCGCGATCGGGCATGCGCCAGCAGGATCACGACCAGACGCAACTCCATCGGACGGAACCCCCGCGAAAGACGGTCAGGAAGCCTGCCGCGGAGCAGGTCAGCGCGACACTCCCCGCTGCCGAGCAGCGCGACGCGCTGCGCACACTCGTGGAGCGCAACTACGCCACGCTTCGCGAGATCGCGCGGCGGAGACTGCGCACATCGCCTCTCGCGAAGACGATGTCTCCGACGTCGCTGGTCGCCGAAAGCGTGGTGCGGCTCATGAAGCAGCGCACGCTGCCCACCAGCGCGCCGCATCTGAGCGGGCTGGCCACCATCCTCATGGCGCAGGCGCTCTCCGATCGGGCCAAGGTTCGGCGCGCGGGCAAGCGCAACAGCGGCGCGCGCATGATGGAGCTCGATCCCGAGACGCCGCGTGACCGTCGCCTCGGGCGCAGCGCCGACGACGCCGGCAATGGCGCACGGGCGGCGGCACGGCAGGTGGAACTGGTGCAGCAGATGGAGACGCTGGGGCGCGAGCACCCGCGCCGCATGGAGGTCGTGACGCTGCACCTCGTACTCGGCATCCCGCTGCCCGAGGTGGCGATCATGCTGCGCATCAGCGAGCGCACGGCGTTCCGCGAACTGGCCGCGGGACGCGCAGCGTTGGCGCTGGCGCTCGACATGGATGCGGGGAAGGACACGGGCCGTGACCCCCGCACCGGCGCTGCCACGCGTGCGAAGTCACGGCGAGCCGGCGACACTGTCCCCGCTGGGGGCCCACGCGGGAGGCGCACCCATGGCGAGTGATGGCCGGCCCATCGACCGCGAGAATCTCGACGCCGCGCTGCGCGCGCTCGGTGAGTCGCTCGCCCCCAGCCTGCGCTGCGGTCCGTACCTCCTGGCCCACCACATCGCCAGCGGTGCGGTCGGCGACATCTTCGCCGCCGCGCGCGATGGCGACGACGGACAGCTGCGCTACGCGGTCAAGCTGCTGCGCCACGGCCCGGAGGCCACGGAAACGCTCGCGCGCTTCGAGCGCGAGCGCCGGCTTCTCTCGACGCTGCGGCATCCCGCCGTCGTGCAGGTGCGCGACGATGGATGCCTTTCCGATGGACGCGTGTGGTTCGCCATGCCGCTGGTGGCCGGTGGACCCATCGTGCGCGAGTGCGACGCGCGCTGTCTTCCGCTGGCGGCGCGACTCGCCCTCTTCGCAGAGGTCTGCGACGCCGTGGCTGCGGCGCATGCCGCGGGAGTGATCCACCGCGACCTCTCCGACAGCAACGTCCTGGCGCATGGCGCGGCGGGTGAGCCGCTGCGCCCGGCCATCGTCGACTTCGGCATCGCGCGCGCGCTGCTCTCGGGCGAGCCGCGGCTCACGCCCATGCACGTCGCGCACCGGCTGGGCACCCCGGGCTTCATGTCGCCCGAGCAATGGGAGTGCGGCGTGGGAGCCTGCGATGCGCGCAGCGATGTGTTCGCGCTTGGCATGCTGCTGGGGCTTCTGGCAACGGGTGTGCTGCCGCGGGTCCGTTCTCGGACGCCGCGATCGGACCGACGCGCCAGACCCGCGGATGCATGCGCGCCTTCGCTGGCGCTGGCCGCGCTGTGCGGGAGCGAACCAGGCGTGGCCACCGAGTGCGCCAAGGCCAGGGGAATCGCGTCCGCGGCCGCCCTCGTGCAAGTCGTTGCACGCAAGGTGGATGCCGTGGTCCTGCGCGCGTGCGCCGCAGACCCCGCCGCGCGCCACGCCGATGCCGGGCAACTGCGACAGGCCGTGATCGACATCGCCAAGGCGTGACTTTCGCGCCACCGATGTCACCGCACACGGTGCCGTCGCCACGACAAACTTGGGCCGAGCGCCCGCGGAATCGATGGTTTGGGTTGCCAAGCGCCGATTCCACGCCACCTTCCTCCCGAAGGCCCTCCTGTCGTCGGAGGACCTGCTTGTCGTCACCTTGTCTCTGGTTGTAGATGGCACTCCACTCCGCGCTACCCCTCGCGGCGCTGTGCGTCTTGCTCCCATGGTCCACCACCCATGGCGCAATCGATTTCGCCCAAGCCGCCCAGATCGCCCGCACCGCCAACCCCGGCCGACCGCTGATCGGCATCAAGCAGCGCCAGCGTGATGGCGAGTGGTGGTACGCCACCTCCAACATCAATCTCGTCAACACGCTCACCTACACCCTCGATATCGATGCCGCCACGGGCCTGATCCTCGGCGAGGAGTCCGAGGAGATCCTGCCTCCCGAGGACCTCGAGTCCGCGGCGGTCCTGGCCCGGCTTCCACTGCTGCAGGTCGACTTCGCACAGGCCCTCGCGCTCGCGAACCAGTCCACGGGGCGCACCGAGGCCGACGTCTTCCGCATCGATCTGGAGAGCGAGTTCTTCATGCTCTTCTACCAGGTGCGGTACACCGACGGCGCACGGCGGATCGTCGACGCCATCACCGGCCGCGTGCATGCGGACGACGACGAGGCAAGTCTCGACAACGCCATCGATGCCGCGGTCATGCAGACGCGCATCGCCTCGGCGCAGGCGATGGCCGGAAGCGCATGGGTTGTGTTCGACGCGAGCGCCTTCCTCGTCGGGGACGGCATCGCGACCTCGGTGCTCCTTCTCAATCCCGTCAACGGTCGCGTCCGGCAGGTGGATGCGCTCGGCGCCCAGGCGAACATGTTCAGCTACACCCCCATCGGCGGTCTTGCCGAGGACGTGGCTGTGCTTCGCGCGAACCTCGGCGGAGTCGTGTTCGGCCCCGCCGACTTCCTGGCGCATGTCCGACGTGCCTTCCCCGATGCCCTTGTCGCAAGCGTGGAGCTCGACTCGCGCGAGCGCAACGGCACCGTGCGCACGCGCTGGAGCACCACGCTCCTGACGTCCGACGGCCAGTCCATCGAGTACTCGACCGACGCCACGCAACCCATCGGCGACGGCGTGCCGCTCGTCCAGTTGGCATCTCCCCGCCTCACAGGCGATCTCGATGGAGACGGCAGCGTGGGTTCAGGCGATCTCGCGCAGCTCATGCTCTCGTTCGGCGAGGAGTACCCCCCGCACGACCTCGACGGCGACGGCACGGTCGGCGGCAGCGACCTTGCGTTCATCCTGCGTCACTGGACCGCCGCGTCGGCCGAATGACCGACCACGCGCGCCGCGGCCAATCGCCAAACATGAACGGCCGCTCGACGATCGGAAACAGGCACAGGCATGCGAAGGTGACCGCGATCGCGAACGGCAGCGCCAGCACCAGCACGTTCCACTCGAAGTGCACGGACGTGTGCGGCGCAAGAAATCGCCCGAACAGCGACACGCACAGGAAGTGGAACAGGTAGATCGTGTAGCACGCGCCGCCGATGGTGGCCACGATGGGGATCGACAGCACCGCCCGCACCAGCCGCGAGCGGAACGCGCCGAGCGTCATCGCCAGCAGTCCGCCGAGGAGGAGCGCGATACCCCACGGCGTCACCTCGAGTACGCGGTACGACGCCAGCACGGCAACGAGCCCCGCGAGCCACGCCGCATCCCACGCGAACGCACCCGTGCGCGTGCCCGTGCGCACCTCGCGCATGGTCCACAGGTCCGCGACCAGCACGCCCACGAGGAAGAACGCCAGCTCGCTGCCCAGCCACGATCCGTGCTGCAGCGGTCCCACGAGCGGTGCCGGCTCGAGACCGTCCAGCCGCACGTCGGCCGCCAGCCAGCCCGACAGCGCGATCGCCGCCACGATGGTCGCTCGGCGCAGCGCATGCCCGCGGATCCAGAACACCGCCGCCAGCAGCGGTGCCAGCAGGTAGAACTGCACCTCGATCTCCAGGCTCCACGAGATGAAGAACGCCCACGGCTCGTTGCCGAAGAGCGCGGTGCGCAGGTAGAACAGCCCCGCGAGGTAGTCGCGCAGATGCGCGTTCTCGGGGGCGATCACCAGCGTGCCCACGAAGAAGGTGGCGAGGGCGATCACGTACGGCGGCTCGATGCGGGTGATGCGCTTGAGGTAGTAGCGCCCGAGGCTCGGCGGCCGCTCGCCCAGCAGCCGCGCCCGCGCAAAGGGCAGCACCACCACGAACCCCGAGATCACGAAGAAGAGCTGCACGCCCAGGAAGCCGTTGGCCACCACCCAGCCGAGCGGCGAGCGGAACACATCCGTGCTGCCCGTGAGCGAGGACACCTGCCCCTCGGCGCCCTTGAGGTAGAGCGACAGCGTGGCGTGGAAGAGCACGACCGGCAGGATCGCCACCGCCCGCAGCCCGTCGAGTTCGGCCAGCACGGGACCACCCGAGGTGACGCGGCGAAAGAGGTAGGTGGGAAAGCGCATGCTTGGGAACGTGCGGGTGCGGGGACGTGCGGATGGCCGCCCCACTATCGGCTCGCGCGCGCGGCTTCGTGGATCAGAAACGCCTCGACCCCCGGGATGCCGCCAAAGAGAAAGGCGTCCCCTCGCGGGGACGCCCTTCGTTTCGATTCCTGTTGGTTGCGCCGTCCGACGCTCAGTTCGCCGTGCCGAGCGCGGGAGCCGCGCCCTGCATGTAGATCTGGATGTCGCGGAGGTCGACCCAACCGTCGCGGTTGAAGTCGGCCTGGGCGAGCTCGCCCATGCCGCGGCGGCGGAGTTCCTTCACCGTGATGCGCGTGATGGGCTGGCCCGGCGTGAAGGCGCCGCAGCTGTCGCCACGGGTGGCGAAGTTGGCGCTGATGAAGCCGAAGTCACCGTTGTTCACCACGGCATCCGCGTTGAAGTTCGACACGCCGCGCTGGGTCGCGTCGGGGCCGAAGTCACCCACGAACAGACCGAAGTCGAGGATGTCGACCAGGTCGTCGTTGTTCGAGTCGCCCTGCTTGAGCACCGAGGCGGCCGAGTAGCGCACGCCCGCGACCGAAGCCGCAGCCGACTTCGAGAGCGAGTGCTGGGTGTCCTTCACGAGGAGGCAGTTGTAGTCGGCCGCGACCGGCACCTGGATGCCGTCGATGCCGCCCACACCGAGGATCATCGGCACCTCGAACACCTGGACGCTCGAGCCAGCCGACACGCGGATGGTTCGCGAGCCGTTGCCCGTGATCGAGCCCGCGAGCGAGACATCGACGTCGAGGAGCTGGTAGTTGCCCACGGTGACGGTGGCGCTGACCATCGTCGTCTGACCCACGTCGTCCGTGGCGGTGTACTCGATGGTCGAGACGCCGATCGGGAAGACGCCACCCACGGGCCACGAGGTGCCCGTCGAGCTGTCGGGGTAGGTGATCACGAAGGTGACCACCGCGTCGTTGGCGCAGGAGTCGGCGGCCGAGATCATCGGATCCGCAACCACTGCACCCACGATCGAGCCAGCGTCCGCGGCGAGCGAGACATTGGCCGGAGCCGTGTCGAAGCTCGGCGGCAGCGAGAGGGCCGAGATCGCGCCGAGCGGCGAGACCACAGGCACCATCGCGACCGAGGTCGTGGTGACCATGCGGCTCGACTGGCCGCCGACCACACCGAAGCTCACGAGACCCGACTGGGCGCAGAACGAGGCGCCGCGGCGGAGGTTGAACACGAGGTCGGCCACAGGCGCCGCATCCATGACATCGGCGTTGGCCGACGGCACCGACACGGTGTAGCGGAGGGTGCCGGCGCTGTTGTCGGCGGTCTCCGTGCCCTCGACCGAGTACGGACCACCAGCGACGGGGCTGGCCGACACGAACTCGAGCTGGGTGGCGTTGAACACGATCGAGAGGTTGGCGCCGCGCAGACCCGTGCCCGAGGCACCCGAGTTCACGCGGACGATGACCTGCTCCATCGGAGCGTAGACCGACATGTCCGCGGCGAGCGTGAGGGCCGCGATCTGGCCGAAGCAGTCGGGGTTGCCATCGCTGTTCGCATCGGTGTCGGGCGTGCCGCAGCCGCAGGCGCCCGGATCGGTCTTGTTGCCGTCCACCGGGCAGAGGTCGCCCGAGGTCGCGACGTAGCCGTTGGGCTGGTCGCAGGCGCTGAGCGTCGAGCTGGCATCACCCACGCCGTCGCTGTCCGTATCGGCGTACCAGGTCGCGGGATTGGTGCGCGCCGCGGTGTTCGGGCAGTTGTCGCCCGCGACACCCACGTAGCCGGCCGGAGCCGAGCACGCGAGCACGGTCACGTTCGGATCACCAGCGCCGTCGCTATCGGCGTCGGCGTAGAAGGTGAGCGCATCGGCAGCCTCGGACTCGGCGACCGAACCGTCGCAGTCGTTGTCGACCGAGAGATCCGAGCAAGACTCGGGAGCGCCGGGGTAGACGACGTTGCTGGAGTCGTTGCAGTCGCCTTCGTTCGTCGCCTCGTAGCCGGCGGGAGCCGAGCAGAAGAGAGCGGTTGTCGAGCCGGTGAAGG
>CAIOCH010000268.1 GCA_903856525.1 uncultured bacterium
CGTTGGCGCCCGCGGCCACATCGCCGGTGCGCACCAGGGCGCGCGCCTTGGCGAGGCGGATCTGCTCGCGCACGGGCCCGCCCATCTCGTCGACGAACGACTGCGCCTCGGCGAGCGCGTCGGCGGTGCGGCGCCACTCGGCGGCGGCGCGGGCGTACGCAGCCTCCTCGCGCGCGTTGGCCTCGGTGGCGGCGGTGCGCAGCGATGCGTCGTCGTTGCCGAACGCGGCCACGCGCGCCTCGATGGCCGCGAGGTGTGCGTCGTAGGCGAGTTGCTGCAGCGCGAGCGCCTCCTGCTGCAGCGCGTCGGCGCGCGCCACCAGCGCCGCGGCCTTGTCCTCGCGGTAGGCCTGCTGGCCAGGTCCGAAGTGGAACGCAAGGAGACCAACGGGCACGAGGGCCCAGACGGTCCACATCAGACGGCGGACCAGCGTGCGGCGGGCGGCGCCCGCATGCGCGGTTCCGCTGGGATTCGAAGGCGTGCGCGGGTTCGTGTCGGTCGTCGCGGCTGGCGTCATGCGAGGCGTCCTTCCGTGTTGGATCGAGGAGAGATCGGATCGCCGCGCAGGAGCGCGGCGTGAGAGATCGGATCGCCGCGCAGGAGCGCGGCGTGAGAGATCGGATCGCCGCGCAGGAGCGCGGCGTGAGAGATCGGATCGCCGCGCTCGGGCGCGGTGAGGGCGCGGCGGTAGGCCGCGGGAGTGCCGAAGAGGATGAGGAGCGGCCCCGCGAGGCCAGTGAGCGCGCAGCCCACGCCGAGCGCCACGAGGCCCGCCTCGCGCAGACCGATGGCGTCGGACACGCGCGGCGCCACCATGGTGAGCCGCTCGATGATCTCCCGCGGCAGGTGCCGCGTGTTGCCGTCGTGGTAGTGGCCGTCGAGCTTGCCTGCAAGGCTCTTGAGCGTCCACGCATCCTGGCGCGACGCGTGGCCCGCGATCATGGTGGCGCGGTTCGGGTCGCCCACGCCGATGACGATCGTGTCTGCGATCGACGCGGGACGCGCCGGCACCGACACGGGCTTGGAGAGGTCGCCGTCGGAGATGACCACCAGCGTGGTCGACCGGCGCGCCCAGCCCTTGGCCATCGAGTAGGCGAGCTCGATGCCGGCCTGCATGTCGGTCTCGCCGGCGCGGAACGCGGTGTAGAGCGGCAGCCCGTCCATGAGGTTGGCGAGCACGTTCTTGTCGGTCGAGTCGCGCAGCATGGGGATGGCCTTCGAGTAGAAGGCCACCATCGACACGCGCGTGTCCTTCATGTCGATGCGGTCGAGGATGCCGCGCAGCACCTTGCCCGCCCACACGCCGCGCATCTCCTTCTCGTTGCCGGGGCCCGCGTCGGCGAGGTTCATCGAGGGCGACACATCGAGCACCACGAGGAGCTGCCGCGACGCGCGGGGATCGGGCTCGACCTCGGTCTCGATCGGGTCGTGGAGGAGGAGCACCGTGGCGCCGAACACCGCGAGCGCGAGACCGGCGATGCGCGCGATGGGCGCGAGCCGGGCCCATGGCGCGGGCGCACCCGTCGGGCCGAAGGCGAGCCGGGCCACGCGCGCCACCCGCGCCGCGTGGCGGTGCTCGGCGATCGCCGCGACGACGAGCGTCGCGAGGCCAGCGAGGAG
>CAIOCH010000269.1 GCA_903856525.1 uncultured bacterium
GGTTGTCCCACCACAGGCCGTGCGGGCCCGACACCTGGCCCTCGCCGGCGCCGGGGCCGCAGATCGTCTGCTTCCACGCGCCGTCCTTCGAGAAGATGTGCACGAAGCTCTTGCCGTAGCCGTCGCCCACGAAGAGATCGCCGTTCGGATGGAACGCCACGTTGGTCGGGTTCCAGTCGTTCTCGTTCTCGTAGACCTTCTTGCCCTCGAACTCCGCGTCGACCGGCGCGCCCTTCTCCCACACCACGGTGCCGTCGAGCTTGGTCTTGAGCACGCGGCGGCGGTTCACGTCGCAGTGGTAGAGGAACTCGGTGCCATCCTCGGCGCGGACGTCGAGGCCGTGCCCACCGCCCTTGAGCTGCGGCAGCATCGAGCGCACGAACTTGCCGTCCTTGGTGAACACGTAGACCGCGTCGTCCTTGGTCGCGCCGCCGCCCACGGTGTGCGAGATGTAGATGTTGCCCGCCTTGTCCTGCGCGCAGCCGTGCGTGTCGCCCCACGCGAGTCCCTCGGGGGCGGTGAGCCAGTCATGCTCGACGCGGTACTTGTGGTCGCCCGAGCCGGTCACCACGTCGCCGGCAAGCAGCGCCGACGCAAAGGCGTTGGAGAACGGCGCGAGCGCGGCCACACCGGCGGCGGTGCGGATGAAGGCGCGGCGGGAATCGCGATCGAGGGCGCGGTCAGCGGAGTTCGTGTGCATGCGCGGAGCGTACCGCGCATCCACATCGCGCGCCCACATCATCCGACCACGTCACGCGGGCTTGTCGGCGGGCTTTCCCGGAGCGGCGGCAGGCTGGTCGGCGGGCGCGGGCTGCTCCGCGGGCTTGGGATCCTCCGGCATCGGCGGCCCCTTGGGCTGCGCGAGCGGAAGGTCCGCGCCGATCGCCTGGCGGCCGTTCACATTGAGCGACGCGAGCACCTCGGGTGTGTCGAGGGCGGTCTGCCAGACGTAGACGCGCTTGAGGGCAGGCTGCGACGCGAGCCACTCGGCGGCCGCGGGCGTGACCTTGGTCTGGATGAGGTTGATCGACTCGAGCCGCGGGAGGGAGGCGAGCGCGCGCAGCCCGGCGTCGCCGATCGCGGTGCCATCGAGGCGGAGTCGCTCGAGGTTCGCCATGCCCGCAAGCTTGGCCAGTCCGGCGTCGGTCAGCGCCGACTTGGAGAGGTTGAGGTTGGCGATCAGCGGCGCGAGGTCGCCAAGGAGCGCCGCGTCGGCGTCACCGATCGCAGGATCGGCCCGGCTGGCGTTGACGTCGTAGAGCGGGCTGTCGATGGCGAGCGGCTGCACCAGCACGCCGCGCGCGATGAGCGCCTTGGCGGCGGCCTCGGCCTTGGCCTTGACGGCTGGCGCGACGGCCGCGGGCGCGGGGCCCGCCAACGCGAGCGTACCCGCGGTCAGCGCGGGAACCGTCGAGAGCCCCGCCGCGCCTGGGACGCCGCCACCGGCAGCAGTCCCATCGGGATACGCCGCACCGTCGTCGATCCACTTGCGGAGAATCGCCTTCTCATCCGCCGTGAGTCCATCGCCCTCGGGCGGCATGGCATCGGGATCCGCGCGGTCGAGCTCCACGCGGTGGACCATGAGGCTCTCCCCCGACTTGCCCGGCAGCACCGACCACTTCTCCTCGGCGCCGTTGAAGAGCCAGGTCTTGCTGTCCATGCGCAGTCCGCCCTTCTGCTTGCGGGCGCCGTGGCACTCGAAGCAGTGCGCCTCGAAGATCGGACGGACCTTGTCGAGGAAGTAGCGGTCGGTTGCGGAGAGTTCGACGGTGCTGGCGCCGGAGGACGCCTCCTCGGGCGCCTCGACGGGCTTGGCCGCGGGCAGCAGGTAGTCGGTCAGGTATCCCTTGCCGTGCACGAGGTCGCCACCGAGATGGCCCGTCACGCTCATGGCGATGCCCCCGACCAGCGCTGCCCAACGGAAGGTGCCGAGCGCCGCGGCCGCCTTGGCGCTGGCAACCGTCGCCTGCGCGGCAAGTGCCTGGCACCACCACGCGAGGGCCACGAAGCCGACCGTCGTGCCGATGCCGAACCAGCGGTGCAGCTGCAGCGTGGCGTCATCGCCGTCGCCGCGTTCGTAGGCGGCGTTCACCAGACCGCTTCCCGTCGAAATCACCGCCGAGGCGGCGGCGATCCACAGGAGCGGCAAGGTCATCGGCGAGAGCCCTTCGCGCCGGCTCAGGCCGCGCCACCACTCCGCGGCGATGGCCACCAGTCCGAGGGCGATGGGGAAGTGCACCACGAGCGGATGCAGTCGCCCCGCCGCTCTCCCGAGGTCGGGGCCGGATTCAGCGAGCATCGGTGCGAGAAACTCGAGCACGGCGAAGTCGGAGATCGGAAGCATCGCGTTGGAATGTACTGGACCCGACATGCCGCGAACAGCAGCGCGCGCGGGACGCTGGAAAAAAGCAGAGCGCCGGACGCTTTCCGCAGAGCCCGGCGATGCTTGCACAGGACCGCCCGCGCGCAGTGCGCCGGAGTCGGCCGACCAACTTCCACGTTCTTCGGTCCGCCTGTGTCAGCCATGCCACGGTCGTGTTGTGGGGCGCACCAATGACAAAGGGCCCCGCGTCCGCCGCTTGCTCGCCCCGGAGGCGAACGCACGGAGACACAGCGCCCTTTTCGCTGGTGTCACCCTCAGGCGTCGATGGCGGTGCGGGTGCACCGACATGATCGTCGCCGTCGCCCGGATCACGGGCATCGACATAATGCCGCGGAACTCGGCCAAGACAAGGATGTTCGTCGCAAGTACCTCAAATAGATGCACTTACGGCGCGCCGCCACTTCAAGACACGCCGACCGCCTCGGCGTCACGGTCCGAGAGCACGCCGCCATCCGACCGCTGGCGAACGGTCCCATCCCGCTTCCAGCTCCGCTCGCAGCGGGGTTCGGCGCGAAGGTCGACGATCTCGACCGCGCTCTGGTCGCGCGCAAACACCACACGCGACACGCCGAACAGGTCGGCGAGGTCGGGCAGGAAGTCCTCGAGGTGGCGGTGCGAGGCGGGCAGCATGACCCCCGCGTCGAGCGGGTTCTCGATGCCGCGCGCCTTGGCCTTCTCGAGTTCGCCCTTGACGAGCTCACGCAGGGCGAGGACCTCAGGCCACCGCTTGTCGCAGGTGAAGGCGAGCGTGCGGTAGCGCTCCATGTGCACGCACGACGCGTCGCCGCCGGCGCCCGCGAGCGCGCGGAACGCCTCGTCGGCCGTGTGGGGCAGGAACACCGCGAGCATGCGGCAGAGCGCGTCGCACGCGGCATGCATCGCGGCCTGCGCGGCGCGGCGGCGCGGGGAACGCGACGCGTCGCAGTAGAGGCGGTCCTTGGTCGCGGCGCAGTAGATCGCCGAGAGCGTCTCGTTGCACAGCGTGAAGATCGCCTGCTGCCCCTCGCGGAACGCGCAGCGGCGCACGGCGTCGCGCACGGCCTCCTGCGTCGAGGCGACCTGCGCCAGCATCCACGACTCGAGGCTCGTGTGCGAGATCCCCGAGAGGATCGCGTCGGCATCGGCGCCATCGAACCCGTCGAGGTTCGAGAGCAGGTAGCGGATCGTGTTGCGCACCTTGCGGTACGACTCGCCCGCGACCTTGAAGAACTCGCCGTCGGCGCGGATGTCGTTCTCGAAGTCGACGCCGGCGACCCACCAGCGGCAGACGTCGGCGCCGTGCTCCTTGAGCAGCGCCTCGACGTCGATCGTGTTGCCGATCGACTTCGACATTTTGCGGCCGTCCTTGTCGACGATGAAGCCGTGGGTCACGAGCCGCTTGAACGGCGCCTGACCGGTCGCTCCGAGCGCAGGCAGCAGCGACAGCTGGAACCAGCCGCGGTGCTGGTCGCTGCCCTCGAGGTAGATCTCGGCGGGATAGCCGATGCCGCGCGCGCGCAGCACCGAGTTCCACGAACTGCCGGCCTCGAACCAGACGTCGAAGATGTCGTAGAGCTTCGTCAGCGACGCGATGTCGAGGCCCTTGGGCGCTGCGGGATCCTTCGACGCGTCGTAGTGCGACAGGAGCTCGGCGGGCGACTCCTGGAACCACGCATCGCTGCCCTTCTCGGCAAATCGCCTGGCGATCGCGCGCACGCTCGCGCTGGTGAGGAAGGTCGAGCCGTCCGCCATCTTGAACGCGGGAATCGGCAGACCCCACGAGCGCTGGCGCGAGATGCACCAGTCGGGGCGCGCCTCGATCATGCCGCGCATGCGGTTGCGGCCCCACTCGGGCGTGAAGCCGACTTCCTTCTCGATCGCCTCCATCGCGCGGGCGCGCAGCGACTTTCCGTCGCGCTTGACGGGCACATCGACGCCGATGAA
>CAIOCH010000270.1 GCA_903856525.1 uncultured bacterium
AGTCGTGCTCCGCGAGCGCACCTCGGCGCAGCTCGCGGCCGCCGTCGACCGCGTCGTCGCGCGCTGGGACCGCTACGCGCAGAACGCGGCCAAGGCCTCCGACGCGCTCGCCGCCGAGCACGATCCGCGCGCGCTCGCGCGGGTGATCGCGGCCGCGCCCGCGACGGCCGCCGCCGCGATGGCGTAGATCGAGCCCGCGTCGTCGTCGGACCCCGCTACAGTGCGCGCTTCCCGCGGAGGCCTCTGACGCATGGCGAACATCATCTGCATGAAGTGGGGCACCAAGTACGGGCCCGAGTACGTGAACCGCCTGGCCAACATGGTGCGGCGGAACATGACGATCCCGCACCGCTTCGTCTGCATGACCGACGATCCGACCGGGCTCGACGCGGGCATCGACGCGCGCCCGCTGCCCGACTTCGACGATCCGGGTGGACCCGAGCGCGGCTGGCGCAAGATCTCGACCTTCCGCAGGCCGCTCTTCGACCTCGAGGGCCCGACGCTCTTCCTCGACATCGACATCGTGATCGTCGGCAACATCGACTGCCTGTTCTCGCATCCCGGCGAGTTCCTGATCATCAAGGACTGGGCGCGTCCATGGCGCCCGACGGGCAATTCGTCCGTGTACCGCTTCGAGGCCGGCGCGCACCCCGAGCTGCTCTCGAAGTTCATGAAGGAGCACGCGCAGATCCGCCGCGAGGTGCGCAACGAGCAGGAGTACATCTCGCGCGAGCTGTTCAACGCCGGCAAACTGTCGTACTGGCCCAAGGAGTGGTGCGTGAGCTTCAAGTACGGCTGCATGGCCAAGTTCCCCATGAACTGGTGGGTCGAGCCGAAGATCCCGCAGGACTGCCGGATCGTGGTGTTCCACGGCCATCCGAACCCGCCCGACGCGGTGCAGGGGATCACCAAGAAGATCACGCGGCATGTCCACAAGACGCCGTGGGTCGCCGAACACTGGCGGTGAACGCGGGGCTGCCGCCGCGGAGCGGGTCTCTGCCGCGCGCATGACGAACGTCGAGGCCGCAGCCTGCGCGGATCCGGTGCGCCAGGATCAGCGCGCGAGCGGGAAGAGCTCGCTGGCGCGGTACTCGCGATCCGCGAGCGCCGCGAGCCGCGCGACGACCTCGGGATGCTGCGCCGCGAGATCCGCCGTCTCCTTCGGGTCGCGCGCAAGGTCGAACAGCTGCCATGCCGGCTGCGGCTGGCCGTCCTTCGCGGCCTTGGCCAGGTCGCGCCGCACGATCTTCCAGTCGCCATCCCGGACCGCCTCCTGCCCGCCGTAGCCCGGGAAGGGCCAGTAGAGGACGCGCTCGGGCAGCGCGTCGCCGCGCAGGAGGAGGCCGCAGAGATCCACGCCGTCGCGACCAATCCCGTCGGCACTGGTGCCCTCCGCGGCCACGGAGCGCGCGCCCGCGAGGCCCGCGAAGGTCGCGCGCAGGTCGACGGTCCACGCGGGGGTGTCGATGGTGCTGCCCGCGGCGATGCGCCCCGGGAGCCACGCGATGCAGGGCACGCGGATGCCGCCCTCCCACACCGAGCCCTTGCGGCCGCGGAGTCCGCCGGACGAGTCGAAGAACGCCGTGTCGACGCCGCCCACATCGTGGGTCGGTCCGTTGTCGCTGGTGACGACGATCAGGGTGCGGTCGGCGACGCCGGCCTCCTCGAGTGCCGCACGGATCGCGCCGACCTCGGCGTCGAGGCGCGAGATCATCGCGGCGTACCCCGCGCGCGGCGTCGGATGCGGAAGGTAGCCCTTGCCGCCCACGTACGGCGTCTCGTCGAACCTGCCGGCGTAGGGCGCGAGATCGGCGGACTTCGGCTGCATCGCCATGTGCGGCAGCGTGCTGGTGTACGCGAGCAGGAAGGGCCGCTCGCCCGCGTTCGCGATGAACGTGCGCGCCTCCGCCACCATCAGGTCGGGCGCGAAGATCGCCTCGGCGCGCGTCTTCGGATCGTTGCCCTCGAGCGCGACCTTCAGGCCGTTGCGCCAGAGATGCGTCGGGTAGAAGTTGTGCGCCTGTCGCTGGCAGTTGTAGCCGAAGAAGAGGTCGAAGCCGTTCCTGTTCGGATCTCCGGAGGATCCGACGAAGCCGAGGCCCCATTTGCCGATGCAGGCGGTCGCGTAGCCGGCGTTCTTGAGGTCCTCTGCGAGGGTCGTCGCCTCGGCGGGCAGCGGACCCTGGCCCTCGGGCTGTACCTCGGAGTTGTCGCGGATCGGGCAATGACCGAGGTGGAGGCCCGTCATGAGCGCGGCGCGCGCCGGCGCACAGACGGGCGCGGCGGTGTAGAACTGCGTGAAGCGCGCGCCCTCGCGCGCGAGGCGGTCGATGTGCGGTGTCGCGATCTTCGCCTGCCCGTAGCAGCCGAGTTCGCCGTAGCCGAGGTCGTCCGCGAAGATGAGCACGATGTTCGGCCGCGTGATCGTCGCCTCGCGGGGCGTGATCGTTGCCTCGCGGGGCGTGAACGTCGCTGACCGCGGCGTGGCGCACGCGGCGAGCAGCGCCGTCAGCAGGGGGATCAGACGTCGCATGTATCGATCGCCTCCCGCAGGCTCGTCATCGGATCACGCCGCGGGATGAACTCCTGCGCGAGGTAGCCCTTGAAGCCGGTGGCGACGATCGCCTCGCAGATCGGGCGGTAGTTGAGCTCCTGCGTGCCGTCGATCTCATTGCGCCCGGGGTTGCCGGCCGTGTGGTAGTGGCCGAAGTACTGGTGGTTGTTCTTGATCGTCCGGATGACATCGCCCTCCATGATCTGCATGTGGTAGATGTCGTAGAGCAGCCGGAAGCGGTCGCTGCCCACGCGCCTCACGAGCTCGACGCCCCACGGCGTGCGGTCGCACATGTAGTCGCCATGGTCGACGCGCGAGTTGAGGAGCTCCATCAGGATCGTGACGCCGTGCTTCTCGGCGATGGGCATGACGCGCTTGAGTCCCTTGGCGCAGTTCTCGCGGCCGACATCGTGGGGCATGCCCTTGGGGTTGCCCGAGAAGAG
>CAIOCH010000271.1 GCA_903856525.1 uncultured bacterium
CGCAGGTCGGCCGCTTCTATCTCGTCTCGCGGGAGTGACGGCGCGCGAGGCCGCCCACAAGCAGGATCGCCAGCACCGCAGGGGCCGGAACCGGTGTGCCCTCGAGTCGCATCGCCATGTCCCACTGGACCGCCCCGAGCAGCTCGGTCGAGACCGGATCGGTGCCGATTCCGAAGCCTCCACCGGGGTTGTGCCACATCGCGTGTGCTCCGTTGGTCGTGTTCGACGCGCGCCAGTACCACTGGCCGCCCGGCTCGAACGGTCGCACGACCTGCGCCGACAGCCAGTAGGTGCCGGGGCCAAGCGTGATGCCCGTCAGGTCCCAGACCAGATCGCCGTCGGTCTGGACGCCGGAAACCGTCGCGAGCGGCGATGCCGTCAGGCTCGGCTCCGTGAAGATCCGAAGGCGCACGTCGGTGTTGTACATCCAACCGTCGTCGACGGTGTTCTGCCCGAAGACGACGAGCGAGGTCAGGTCGTAGGCCTGCGTGAGCGTGACATCGTCGAACGCCGAGCAGGCGTATGCCGGGAAGTCGAAGAAATCCTGCGACGCGAAGCCGTTCTCCTGCGAGTCGGGCTGGTCGATGATCAGATCGGCGCGGGCATCCTGCGGAGCAACGACGCCGATGAGCGCGAGCGTGCCGAGCGCGACGACGCGCATCGGGCGATTCGTGGAGCGACTCGTGGGGCGATTCGTGGAGCGATTCGCGAGGGAGTGGTGCATTGGTCTGGCCTCTCGTTGGATGGTTGCAGGTGTCGCGGTGCGACCGATGCAACGACCCTAGACGGCGAGGGCGGCGGACTTCTGCAGCAGGAGAGGACTGTGGCGCCGTTGGGAGAAGGATTCCCGCGCGGCATTCCCTGCGCGCATCACATGTATGCGACGCGCCGCGGCCACGCCACCAGGTTGGCGCGTTCCTTCACGCGCTCCAGCGTCGCCTCGGCGAGCTTGTTGGCGCGCTCGCAGCCGGCCTTGAGGATGTCGAGCACGAGGTCGTCGCGCCCCTCGTACTTCGCGCGGCGCTCGCGCATCGGCTCGAGCAGCTCGTTGATCGCGGCGGCGACCTCGAGCTTCACATGGCCGTCGCCGATGTTGTCGCCCTTCGCGTACTTCTCCTCGAGTTCCTGCACGCGCGCCGCGTCCTTGATGAAGGTGCGCACGTACTGGAAGAGCACGTTGTTGATGTCTCCCGGCTCCGTCGGGCTCTGGCGGCCGGTGAAGATCTTCTTGACCTTCTTCTCGACCTCCTTGGCGGGGTCGCTGATGAAGATCGCGTTGTTGAGCGACTTCGACATCTTGTTCACGCCATCGATGCCCGCGAGGCGGCCCACCGCGCCCACATCGGCGCGCGGAATCGGGAACACGCCGCCGAGCTTCACATGGTCCTCGTCCTCGGCGTGCTCGTCGACGCCGCAGAAGATCTGGTTGAAGCGCCGCGCGACCTCGCGCGTGAGCTCGAGGTGCGGCACCTGGTCCTCGCCCACGGGCACGCCCACGGGACGGAACGCGAGGATGTCGGCGGTCTGCCCCACCGCGTACAGCGGGAAGCCGAACGAATAGGTGTCCCCAAGCCCCTTCGTCTCGATCTCGGTCTTGAGCGTCGGATTGCGCATCACCCGGTTGAAGGGCAGCAGCATCGCGAACAGGAAGGTGAGTTCCGCGATCGCGGGGATCTCGCTCTGCAGGAAGATCGTGGTCTTCTCGGGGTCGATGCCCATGGCCAGGTAGTCGCGCACGATGGCGATCGAGTCGCGGCGGATCTCGTCGCTCTTGGCCAGCCGCGTGGTGTACGCGTGCATGTTGGCGATGATGAAGTAGCAGTCGTGGGAGTGCTGCAGCTCCACGCGGCGCCGGACGCTCCCGACCCAATGGCCCAGATGCAGCGATCCCGTGGGCGTGTCGCCGGTGAGGATGCGGGGCTTTCCGTGCAGCAGGTCGATCGCGCTCATGGCGAGGAAGATACGGGTTTTTCAGCGAGCGCGATCGCGACATTGGCCGCGTTGAAGAGCGCGTGCACCACGATCGGCGCGACCACCGAACCCGTGCGCTCGCGCAGGATGCCCAGGCCGATGGCGAGCACCGCGATCATCGACAGACCCGCCGCGCGACCCTCGGGCGCGATGGCGCTCCAGTGGATGAGCACGAAGAGCGCGGCCGTCGCAGCCACCGCCACGCGGGCATTGGCCGCGGCGCGGAATGCAGGCTGGATGATGCCGCGCCAGAGAAGTTCCTCCGCAATGGGCACCAGCACCGCCACGTGCGCGAGCGTGAGCGTCGTGAGCAGCGGATCGCGCCGCTCCACCAGGATCGCGAGCGTCTCGTGCGATGCCTTGGGTGCGCGTGGCATCCCGGCGAGCACCAGCAGCTCGTTGACCACGATCGAGATCGCCATGGTGAGCGGCGTGAGGACGGCGAATCCCAGGACACCCGCGAGCAGCGCGCGCGGGAGCGGATGCGCGGGCGCGGCTGCAGGTCGCGAGAGGTGGAGGACGAATGCGGTGGCCAGCGCGCACTGCAGCAGGTTTCCCAGCACCGCCACCGACAGGCGCGCATAGGCTGGGTCGTCCGACACTCCGCCGGCGGCCACGCCCAGGCTCCCCGACAGGTACACCACCGACGCCGCGAGCAGCCAGATGAGCGGATCCGCGGGTCGGCGACCGGTTTCACGCGCGGGCAGGCGCCACCAGCCGAGCCGGACCACCGTCACCAGGGCCAGCGCTGCGATCGACAGTACGGCGAGAAGCTCCATGGTCACGACGCCGTCCCCGTTCGATTGAAGAAGAACGGGGGAAAGGTCGATGGTGGAAACGGGTGACGCGTGCATGGAATCCGTGGCGCGGCGTCGAGCCGCGCGCGCGGACAGTACCCGCACCGCCTGTTCCATGCACGCCGTTCTTAAGGACATCATCGCCCGCAAGCACCGGGAGGTCGCTCACGCCCGCGAGGCGGTGCCGCTGGAGCGGCTCAAGGAGCAGATCTCCGAGCTCGGGCGCCCGCGGAACTTCTTCCAGGCGTGCGTCGACCGCAGGCACCCAGACGCCACGCACGTGATTGCGGAGATCAAGCGCAAGAGCCCGTCGGCGGGTGTCATCCGCGAGGACTTCGATCCCGTGGCCATCGCACGCGCCTACGCCGACAACGGTGCCAGCGCCATCTCGTGCCTCACCGACGAGCACGACTTCGGCGGCAGGCTCGAGTACATCCACCGGATCCGCGACGCGGTCAAGCTGCCCGTGCTCCGCAAGGACTTCATCGTCGACATCTACCAGGTGTGGGAGTCGCGAGCCGCGGGGGCGGACGCCATCCTGCTCATCGCCGAGGCCATCCCCGAGTGCGATGTGATCGACTTCCAGATCCTCGCCACCGAGCTGGGCATGACGACGCTGCTCGAGGTGCACGACGTGGAGCACCTGCTGCGATCGGTGAACAACGTCGGGTTCCCGCACGCGAGCTACTCGCTGCTCGGCATCAACAACCGCGACCTGCGCACCATGAAGACCTCCATCGAGCACTGCATGCGCCTCGCCGAGCTGCTGGAGGACACCAGCGTGCTCGTGGCCGAGAGCGGCATCCGCACCGCCGACGACCTGCGCCGCCTGCGCGCCCACGGCATCCACATCGCCCTCGTGGGCGAGCACCTCATGAAGCAGCCCGACCCGGGTCTCGCCCTCCGCGAACTGCTGCGCGGCGGCGTGGCTTGAGCGGTCGCCGCTGCGGCGGCGACCTTTGGGGGGGACGGCGGTTTGCGGCGGATTCGATGTCGCCGCTCAGAACGCGAAGATCGAGTCGATGATCCGCGCCAGCACGCCCTTCTCGGAGGTGTCGCGCAGCTGCCCGGTCGTGGTCTTCTTGATCACGGCGTCGGCGACGCGCTGCGAGATCACCTGGTTGTTCGCGTCGACGTCCTCGGGACGGCAGATGCCCGAGAGCAGGATCACCTGCGTCTCGCCGTCGTTGACGATCTCGCGGCGCGCCTCGAGCACCAGCAGGCCGTTCGGGCGGATCTCCACGATCTCCGCGGTCACGCGCGCGGTGAAGTCGTCGCTGCGCGAGTAGTTGCCCTTGCCCTTGAAGCCCTTGCTGCCCGACACATCGAACGCAGGCAGGCTCGCGCCATCGAGGTTCACCGGTCCGCCGGCGAGGCTGGTCGGATCGAGCGTCATGAACGCGCCGATCTCGGCGCTCATGTCGTAGTCCTTGTCGGCCTTGGCGTCGGCGGAGCTCTTCGACTTGCTCGACTCGCTCACCACGATGGTCACGAGGTCGTGCACCGCGAACTCGCGCGGCGCGATGTCCTCGACCTCGAACAGGCTTCCGCCGCCGATGCGCGCGCGCTCGCCCGACTGGGCGGCTGCGGTCTGCGAGGCGATCGCGGCGGCGGTGCCCGACATGGTGGCGCGCCCGAGCGGACGCTCGTCGTCGCGCAGCACGCGGTTCGGTTGCGGCAGCGGCGAGGAGACCGGGGTGTCGGCGGCCAGGCAGAGTGCGACGAGCAGGGTGGCGGGCATGGTTGGTTCCTCGCGGGTTCTCGCGGAGTTCTCTGGTTGCGGTCAGCGGATGACGGCGCGGCCGGGGCCGACGACTTCCGCGGAGAACGCACGGGCGTCGCGGTTGCGGCCGCGCGCATCCGCGCGTTCGAAGGTGATGACATCGCCCACGGCGCCGTCCTCGAGGGCCACGGCGTCGAGTTCGATCACGATGGTGCCGATCTCGCGGCGCACGGTCACTGTGTCGCGGCGCTTGATCTCGGCTACGCGCGCGAGGTCGGTGCGCGACAGCACCGCGCCGCGCGACACGCCGCGCGCGAGCGTCGCACCATCGCGTGCGGAGATCTCGGCGGCTTCGCGCGCCTCGTCGATCGTGAGCAGGCGCTTCTCCACGGCAATGCCGTCGCCCGCGGCAGTCGATCCGCGGCGCAGGTCGCCGGTGGCGACGAGCACCTCGCGCTCGAGCCGCGGCGTCACGCGCACGCGCGTGCGGAACTCGTCTCCGTTGGCCTGGTGCGCGATCACCTCGAGCTCCACGCGCGACGCGCGCAGCAGCGACTTGCGGGCGATCTCGTAGCGCACGCCTGGCTTGGGCGCGATCTTGGCGAGCTGCTCCTCGGTGCACTCGAGCCGCAGGTCGCGCGCCTCGGAGCCAAAGGCGTTGGCGATCATCTCGCAGATGACGGCGAGCGCGTCGCCGTTGCCGATGTGCGCTGCGGGATCCACGGTGCGTGTGCCGGCCACGGCGGTCGAGGGTGCGGCGAAACCCGCGGTCGCGCCTGCGTTCTGGCGCGCATCCGCACCTGCAGCTGTACTCGCGGCTGACCTTGCGTCCGACCTTGCACCCGGCGCCTGCGCCGCGGAATCGCGCGCCACCCCCAGCAGTGGCCGCACGACGGTGCGCGCGCCCACGAAC
>CAIOCH010000272.1 GCA_903856525.1 uncultured bacterium
GCCATCCTCCAGGAGGTCGGAGGCGTTCCGAGCGATTCAACCGTTTGGTGGTGTGGACGCTCATCGCGACCATGCTTCTGGGAGCAGGACTCTTCGGTCTGCTCGCGTGGATTTCACCCGGTCGCGAGTAGCGCCGGTACCAGCCGGGCGACCGTCTCACGCAACCGTCTCACGCAACCATCCCCGGCACCCGATCCCCACGCGCCGCGGTTACGCGACTTCATCCTGCTGCGCCCGCCAGGCCAGCATGCTGCGCGGCATTGAGTTCGACGTGCGGTCCTGCATGACGGGCGAGGGGCCTGCGTCGGTGTCGACCCGACCGTGCCGACGCGTGCTCAGGCGCACGGGCTGCGTGGTGATCTCCACCTCCGCCGCGCGCGTGCGGACTGGCGTCGGCGCCGTCTCCCGCTCGCGATCGTCCTGCACCAGTGTGCGCAGTTTGACGATCCCGCGGTGCTTCCAGTTGTTGATGGTGGTCACCGACACACCCAGCGCCTCGGCGGCGTGCTGGTAGCTCTTGCCCTCGCACACAATGAGGCGGATCGCATCCTGCTCGTCCTTGCCTAGCAGTCCGAGGGCCGTCTCCAGGATGTCGGGACCCACCTCGCGCTCGGGGTTCTTTCGTCGCGCGCCAGGGGTTTGCGCATCGAGCGTGTCGTCGGCCTGCGCGCGTTCCTCAAGCAGTTCGCGCAGTCGGGTTGCCCGCGCGTACCGGCGGCGGAGCAGGTTGTGCGCGATCTTGAGCAGGTAGCTGATCGAGATCGTCAGCCGTTCGAGATCGGGGTGCTGGAGGAGCCGCAGGAACACCTCCTGGGAGAGGTCCTCGGCCACATCGGGGGTGGTCGACTTACGGAGAAAGGCGTAGACCCGCTCGTAGTAGCGGTCGAACAGATCCAGCACGAGCGTCGCTCTTTCGGTGGTTGCCGCCATGACGGGTACTCCCCAGGAACGGGTCCTGCGCCTCGAATCTCGTACTGCCATCGAGCCGTGCGGGCCATCCACCCGCGCGGTCGAACTCTCCACCCCTGAAGATACGCAGGGCTGGGATACGTTCCATCGGGCCTACACCCCAACTGCGCCGAGAGGCTGCACGCGGCTGGCGAGTTGTCGCAGGTTGGACCGACACTCTGTGTGGCGGACGAAGAAAGCCCGCGAGAGCATCCCCGGAGCCGTTCATGCGCGAAGTGCTGTTGCCAAACCCTCTGTTTTCTGCTGAAATCCGCGGTATGGCCGCCACCAAGACCATCACCGTGCTCGTCGTCGATGACCACGCGCTCATCCGCTCCGCGCTCGTCACGGTGCTCAACGCCACCGAGGACCTCCGTGTGTTGGCCGAGGCGTCAAACGGGGCGGATGCCGTAGAGCTCGCGCACAAGCACAGTCCCGCCGTGGTGGTGCTCGATGTGGAGATGCCTGGGGTGGATGCCTTCCATGCGGCCAGCCACATCCTTCAGTTGCGGCCAAGCACCGCCATCATGTTCCTCACCGCCCATGCGCACGATCGCGCCATCGAGCAGGCGATCAAGGTGGGTGCGCTTGGCTTCGTGGTCAAGGGCGACGACCCGAGCGCCATCCCCATGGCCATTCGCGCCATCGCGCGGGGTGAGCAGTACTTCTCGCCCACCGTTTCGGAGCGCGTCAAGGGAAGCCTCGCCGACATCCGCAAGCGCAAGGTCACGGGCACCCGCGGCGAGTCGCTCTCCGAGCGCGAGGTCGAGGTGCTGCGTTACGTGGGCAAGGGCTACGCCAAGAAGCAGATCGCCGAAATGCTGGGCATCTCCGTGAAGACCGTCGACAAGCATGTGACGAGCGTGATGGAGAAGCTCGACATCCACGATCGCGTCGAACTCGCGCTGTACGCCGTGCGCGAGAAGTTCATCACCCCGTGATGCGCCCGTGACGCCCCTGAGACACCGTGAGTCCACGACCGCAACCTGATCGTCCGCTCGAATCCGGGTCTCCCGCCGACCGTGGCACGGTCGATCGCCCGCGGTTGCAGGTCGTGCATGTCGATGGCGCCCGAGCCGTGGTATTCAAGCCGGCGGGGCTCTCCAGTGAGCGGGCGCCATCGGAGCGCGGCGACTCGCTTGCCGCGCGCGCGCGGAGCGAACTGCGTTGGCCGCAGGTGTGGCTTCCGCACAGGCTCGACCGCCCGACGCGCGGGCTGATCGTGGTCGCGGGATCTCGCGAGGAGGCGGCGCGCTGCGGCGAGGATGTCCGGATGCAGCGTTGGACCAAGTGGTATCTGGCACGCATCCCGAGCCGATCGCGCGCGGGGATGCCTGCGTCCGACCTGCTGGGGTCGCATCGCGCCTTTCTCAAGCGCGTCGGGCGGTTGGCGGTAAGCGTACGCTCGGGCGGCGACCCATCGCGGTTGGAAGTGCTCGCCGTTGCCGCGTCGTCGGGATCGGAGACCACCGCGCACGCGCTCATCCGTCTCGACACGGGGCGTTACCACCAGATCCGCGTGATGCTCGCCACGCTTGGGTTTCCGCTGGTGGGAGACACCGACTACGGAGGTTCGCCGTGGCCCGAAGTCATGCGACGGGAACCCGCGGCCGGTGATCCACCTCGAATCGACCTCGAGTCGATCGCGCTGCGCATGGCGGTCGGCGAAGGAGTGGTGCTGCACAGGCTGCCATCGCATCCCGATCGACGGGGCGTGGATCCCTCCATCGAGGCTGCCCTCGATGCGGCGATCCACTCGACGCCCGATGCGACTGCCGGGACCCCGGCGGCAGGTTCGCCGCAGCGCCGCCGCGACGAGCCACGGGAGGATTAGCGCTGCGAGGGCCCGCCCGTGGTCAGCGCACCCTGCATCATCGCTGCGGGAATATTCGGAGGCGCTGCCCGCACCCACATCGATCGGCCGAGGGCGTTCGTCACCAACTGCGATGCCGCACGCCGCCATGCGGCCGTTTCGTCGGCCGACCGGCGCGCCGTCAGTGTTCCCTCGAGGCCGACCGGGCTCAGCAGGTCCTTGAAGCCATCGGTCTTGGCGAGCAGCGTCAACGTCCCACCGCGCAGGCTGAGGGCGACCTCGTCATCGCCGATGGAGTCGAGCGGCCGCGCGAAGCAGGCGCCGCCGTAGAGTCCCATCTCGCCGCCCGAGACCACCACGATGCGCGTGACCGTGTTGGTCGCGGTGCTCGCCAGCGGCGTGAGGCCGGGTTCGGGCTCCCAGACCATCTGCGCATGCAGGAACACGGCGTCGACCGACACGCCACCCGCCGTTGTCTGGCCTCCCGCTGCGCCCAGCGCGTCCAGCGGCACGCTCGAGAACCAGAAGCTGCACTCCGACTCGAGTTCGGCGTAGCAGCCGGTCTCGAAGTCCTGCTCGAGCAGCAACGGCACTGGCCCAAGCGATCGAATGCTGGCGCTGCCCGATACGCCCGAGCTGCGGCAGCCGGCAAGTGATGCGGCGGTGAGCGATGCGAGCAGCACGGAAGCGGCTGCGATCGAGGCGCCTCGTGTATGCGTACGGACTCGCGGTTCGCGGATGCTCGGCGTCATGGTCGGTCGCTCCTTCATGCTTGCTCTCCCAGCAGGCGCAGCGGTTGCTCGGTGGCCAGCATGCGGGTGGTGGATCGGTCGCCCTGGGCGGGTGGGACTCCAAGCCCCAGCAGGCTCACGGAATCGCGCTCGACGATCTGCCGAACCACCGATCGCGGTATCTGCGGCAGGGGCGTGGTCGAGACCATTCCGTTGCCCGCGTAGAGCGCCTCGATCGCCCGAGCCGGTGTGTCGAAGGGAAAGCCCGAGCCAAAGAGAACCTTGTGCTCGACCGCGTGGTCGCGGCAGCCCTGCAGCGCCTGCAGGAGCTCCCACGGCCGCGCCGCCACCCCGGCGGTCGTGGTGAACACCCGGTCGTGCTTGGCCAGCATGACGAGCGTCTCGCTCAGGAAGGGTGCCCCGAAGCCGCTCAGCACCAGCGCCAGCCGCGGGAAAGCGCGGGCGACCTCGTCGAGGAGGAACGGCCGTGCGAACTCGAGTCGCGCGGACGCGGCAAGCGGACCGCTCCAGCCCATCATCACAGGCAGCTGGTTGGCCTCGGCACGGTCGAATACGCGCATGGCCCGGGTGTCGGTCGGGTTGAATCCCTGCAGCGCGGGATCCATCCAGAGGGCCGCGAACCCGTCCTTGCGTGCCGACTCGACCCGCGCCACGGCACCCGAGGCCATCGGATCGATCGCGCGCGCAACGAACACCCGGCCGTTGCCACGGTCCCTCTGCGCCAGCAGCGTCGACTCGCCCACGGCCGCGCGCAGCAACGTGCTCTCGAAGCCCAGGAGCAAGGCGGCATCGACCGACTGCGCCGCCGCCGCGCACGCATCGGGCGTCGCGTCCGGCTGGACCCAGCGTGCTGCGGTCGCGCGACGGATGGAGTCGGCGAGTTCAGCGCCGAGGTCGTCGGGGCGCGCCCAGAGCCGCATGTCGAGGTCGACGATCATCGCCCCGAAATGTACCCGAGCGGCGGATGGGACGGAGCGGAGCCCTATACTCGCCCGCTATGTCCAAGGCCGTCTGGCAGCAGGATGATCTCGCGCAGGATCCGCATCGAAGGGGCGACAAGCCTCAGAAGGTGCAGGCGATGTTCTCCGCCATCGCCGGCGCCTACGACCTGAACAACCGGCTGCACTCGTTCGGACTCGACCAACGCTGGCGGCGCGCGGCTGTCCGCATGGCCCGGGTGGCGGCTGGCGACGACGTGGTCGACGTGGCGTGCGGCACCGGCGACCTCACCGA
>CAIOCH010000273.1 GCA_903856525.1 uncultured bacterium
CGAAGCTCGGCTCCGCCACGCTCTTGAGGAACTTCACCACGCCACGCGCCTCCTTGTCCTCCACGAGCGTGCCCTGGCACCGGCTCGCGTCGGTCTTGCTCGGCGTCACCACCAGCATGTCGCCCTGGCCGAGCAGCAGCTCCGCACCCTTCTGGTCGAGAACGATGCGGCTGTCGGTGCCCGAGGCCACCTTGAACGCCACGCGGCACGGCATGTTCGACTTGATCAGGCCCGTCACCACCGTGGCCTGCGGACGCTGCGTCGCCAGGATCAGGTGGATGCCGACCGCACGCGCCTTCTGCGCGATGCGCACGATCGACTGCTCGACCTCCTTGTTGGTCATCATGAGGTCGGCGAGCTCGTCGATCACGAACACCATGTACGGCATCTTCTTCATCACCCGCGCCCACTCGGCGTCGTCGGTGACGTTCATCTGCGCGCGCAGCTCCTCCTCGCCCATGGCGTTGAACGACTTGATGTCGCGCACGCCCGCTTCCTTGAGCAGCTCGTAGCGCTCCTCCATCTTGGTCACGGCCCACTCGAGGATCGCGGCCGCCTTGCCCATCTCCGTCACCACGGGGCAGGCGAGGTGCGGGATGTCCGCGAACATCGCCATCTCCACCATCTTCGGGTCGACGAGCACGAGCTTGAGCTCGTCAGGGCGCTTCGTGTACAGGAAGCTCATGATGATCGTGTTCATGCACACCGACTTGCCCGAGCCGGTGGTGCCGGCGATGAGCATGTGCGGCATCTTGGCGAGGTCGAGGACGAGCGGCTCGCCCGACGAGTCCTTGCCCATGAACATCGGGAGCATCATGTTCGCGGCCTGGCCGCCCGACATGAGTTCCTTCAGGCGCACCTTCTCCTTGACCTTGTTGGGCACCTCGATGCCCACGGCGGTGCTGCCCGCCATGTTGGGGATGATGCGCACGTTCGGCGCGGTGAGGGCGCGGGCGATGTCCTTGGCGATCGTCTCGAGCCGCGCCACGCGCGTGCCCGCCTCGAGCTCCACCGAGTACACGGTGACCACCGGGCCACACTCGATCTCGCTGATCTCACCGTTGATGCCGTAGGTGTTGAGCGTCTTGGTCAGGACGAGCGCCTGGTCCTGCGCCACCTGCGCCGCCTTCTCGGAGTAGTTGCCCTCGGGCTCGTCGAGTAGGTCGAGCGTGGGGAACTGGTAACCCGAGTAGTCGGGCGTGCGGGGGATGTCCGCATCGCGCAGCTGCGCCGACGCGGTCTTGGTGTTCATCTTCACCGGGAGCCGCGCCAGCTTGGCGCGAAGCTCCTCGTCGGACGCGGGCTTGGCCGCCGCCACGGGTGCGACGGATTCCTCCGCTTCGTGCCCGCCGTCGGACTCCTCCGCAGCCTCGTCCTCCGCGGCGTCCTCCAGCTCCCCGTCGTGCTCCTCCGCCTCGCCGTCCTCGACATCCTCGTCGTCGGCGTCCGCTGCATCATCGTCCGCGTTCGTCTCCTGCTCCTCCTCAACCACCGCCACCGCCGCCGGCTTCGCAGCCGCCCGGCGCGCGCGCGGTGCAGCGGTCGCCACCGCGGGCTGCGGGAACATCGCGCCCACGCGCTCGCGCAGCGAGGCGAAGGTGCCCGACCAGTCGACATTCCACACCGGCGCAAGGAACCCGAGCGAACTGGCCACGGCACCCGGGATCATCGCCACCAGCGTGTCGGCCATCACGATGGCGCCGATCGCCAGCATCATCAGGAAGAGCAGCGACGCGCCCACGCCGAAATGCTCGTGCAACTCGAGCGACAGCGACATCGGCACCAGGCCCGCCTGGTATCCCGCCACGGGACCGACGGAGGGGAGCCACTCGTTGTGCAGGCCGCCCGCCGCGACCATCATCACGCACGCGCCCACGAAGCGCACGAACGGATGGGTGAGCGCGCGACCCGATGCCAGGAACGCCAGCAGCGTGCCGAGGTAGAGCACGGGGATCCAGACACCGAGGCCGAACACCTCGTAGAGGCGGTACGCGATGGCGGCACCGAAGCGCCCGCACAGGTTGAGCGGTGGCTCGTTGGGCACCGCGACCGCGGCCGTCGGCGGGTCGGCCGAGTTGAAGCTCGCGAGCGCGAGCACCACGATGGTGAAGGCCCCCGCGGCGAGCACCCACGCGGCACGGAGCCACGCGAGCAGGCTGGGGTCCGAAACGGTGACATCCGTAGCGTCCTCCGACGCGCGAGCGCGCGCCGAGGCATTCCGAGCGGTCTTTGACATAGTCCCGATATCGGCGTTCCGAGCCGTAAAACCGCACTCTCGACGCCGCGCCGCCGCCCCGCGTCGAGGCACAGCCGTGGTACCTTTCCGCGATGCACTTCCAGCTCGTCGACCGCTTCCTCGAACTCACCGACACCTCGGCGGTGGCGGTCAAGAACGTCACCGCGGCGGAGGAGTACCTGCAGGACCACTTCCCGCGCTTCCCCGTGCTTCCTGGGGTGTTCATGGTCGAGGCACTCACCCAGGCCGCCCGCGCCGTGCTGGAGCGGCGGGGGCATCCCCGCATGGTGCTCGGCGAGGTCAAGGCGCTGCGCTACGGCAGCTTCGTTCGTCCTGGCGAGACGCTCAAGGTCGAGGTGAGCCTCGAGAAGACCAGGGACGACGGGACCTTCGTGTTCAAGGCGCAAGGTTCTGTCCTGCGAGGACTTCCGACCGATTCTGCGGCCGCCGAGACAGCGGTTGCCGGTCGCCTTATACTGCGCCCCCTTCGCAACTGACCGCGGGCTGCTTTCTGCCCGAGGTGGGTGGCTTTGGTCACCGTGGTCGACCCGTGGTCGCCCCGTGCATGACAGACATGAACGGCAGATGTGAACGACAGAGAGGCTGCGCTCCTTCCGACGGAGCCGTTTGGAGACCGTAATGGCCAAGAGCCGTGCTGATATCGAAGCCGACGTGCGTGATGTACTCGTGGATGCCCTTGGCGTCGACGAGGACGATGTCGTGTCCACCGCCACCCTCAAGGGCGACCTCGGCGCCGAGAGCATTGACTACCTCGACATCGTCTTCCGTCTCGAGAAGAAGTTCTCCACGCCGGAGAAGCCCTTCAAGATCGCGCAGGGCGAGCTGTTCCCCGAGAACCTCATGACCGACCCCTCGCTCGTCGAGGCCGGCAAGGTCACCGCCAAGGGCATCGCGCTCCTCAAGGAGAAGGTGCCCCACGTCGACGTGAGCGACTTCGAGAAGGACCCGCAGATCACCAAGCTGCCCAACTTCTTCACCGTGAAGAGCCTCTGCGACTTCGTCGAGCGGAAGCTGGGCGCGTAAATGCGCTGGATGTGGATCGACCGCGTGATCGCCTTCGAGCCGCGCAAGCGGCTTGTGGCGGTCAAGAACGTCTCGCTCGCCGAGGAGCACCTCCACCAGCACTTCGCTGCGCAGGGAGCGTTGCCGCCGTGCCCGGTCATGCCCAACTCTCTCATTCTCGAGGGCATGGCGCAGACCGCGGGCATCCTCGTGGGCAGCGTGCATGATTTCCGCGAGAAGGTGGTGCTGGCCAAGGTCGTGTCGGCGGTCATCGAGCGCGACATCAATCCCGGCGAGACCATCCGCTACGACGCCGTCCTCGAGCGCATGGACGACATGGGCGCGAGCACCGTCGGTACCGTCGACCGCTTTAGTTTTGCGGACAACGCCTGGGCGCCCGTCGGTCGCATCGAGCTGATGTTCAGCCACCTCGACCAGAACCGCGCAGGCACCGAGTTCCCCGAGGAGAACTTCGTCTTCGGCGAGAACTTCCGCACGCTCCTCGAGGGCGCCGGACTCCGCAAGGCGGGCGTGTCGTCGGCGGGTTGACGCGGATCCCGCGGGCCTCGATTTCCCGCCGCGGCCCGAATCCTACGCTTGTCCACGGGGCTCCCATTGGACCCCGCCCGCCGCACGCGCGGCGTGCACCGTGCAACACGCGAAGGACCACCCATGCCCAGACTCACCATCGTCGAACCCAAGGACGCCACCGGCGACGCCGCGCGCATCCTCGCCTCCGCCCCCATCAACATCTTCAAGGGCCTCGCGGCGCATCCGGAGATCTTCAGCGCCTTCGTCGCCTTCATGCGCAGCGTCGAGCACGCGTCCGCACTCAGCAAGGCCGAGAAGGAGATGGTCATGCTGCTTTCCGCCGAGAAGCGCGGCTGCGTCTACTGCGTTTCGGCGCACACCAAGCTCGCGGCTGGGGCTGGTGTCAACGCCCAGGCCGCGCTCGACGCGCGCGCCGGTCGTGCCGCGGGCGTCAGGCACCAGGCGCTGCTCGACTTCACGGCCGCGGTGGTCGACAGGAACGGCTTTGTCACCGACGAGGAGCTCGCGGCCTTCCGCGCGGCCGGCTATGACGACAAGGCGGCCATCGAGGTCATCGCGGCCATCACCGTCATGACCTTCACCAACCTCTACACCCATGTGCACGACACGGCACTCGACTTCCCGCCCGTGCCGGTGCTGGCGCCCGCGCATGGCTGATCGCGGTGAGCGCGGCGGCGTCCAATCCAGGGGCTCCCGCCGCGAATCGCGCCGACAACCCCGCCGTGACTCCGCGGGAACCTGAAAAGGGCGCGCGGCCCGCCGATCGCTCGGCGGGCCGCGGTCTATGTTCAGCGGACCGGGGTGCTCCTCAGTCACCCCGGTCCACACGGAGTTCGGGAAAGCCCTGATCGGGGAGGCATTCCGATGCAGGGCCGATCCATGATTCGAGTCCGACCGGGGTTGCCGGTGGGAGTCGAATTGTCGGGGTCGCGGAGTCCCTTACGCGACCGTCGACCTACACACCATCGAATTCGAAGGGGGCGGTGCAAACCACTCGCGTGTCGATCGCCTCGAATCCACCCCGTCGGCGGTCGGTCTGTGCGGGTTGCGCCGATCGGCGCGGGTAGGATGCGCCGCGTGTCGCGCCATCTCGCCATCTACACCGGCTCGTTCGACCCAATCTCGTACGGTCACCTCGACATCCTGCGGCGCAGCCGCGGCATGTTCGACGAGGTGGTGCTGGCGATCGGCCGCAACCCCAACAAGGAGGCGCTCTTCACCTTCGAGGAGCGCATGGCCCTGGCCAAGACACTCGTGGCCGACATGATGGCCCGGGAGCCCGCCGGCGCCGCCGTCCGCGTCGACCACTACACGGGCCTGACCGTGGACTACGCGCGGTCGGTGGGGGCCTGCGCCATCCTGCGCGGCATCCGCAACATCACCGACCTTGCGAGCGAGTGCCAGCTTGCCATCACCAACCGCCAGGTCGCGGGCATCGAGACCGTCTTCATCGTCACCGGGGAGAGCTTCGCCTACACCAGCTCCAGCCTCATCAAGCAGATCGCCGCGCTCGGTGGTTCGCTCGACGCGCTGGCCACCCTCGTACCCCCCGCGGTGGTGGAGGCGCTTCGCGCCAAGCGCCGCGATCCGTCGAATCCGATCGGCAAGCTCGCCCGCGATGGACTGGTGGAGTAGGAACCAGGGCGAGGATCCCCGTGCAGGTCCTCCGCCATTTCCCGGCGCGTATGCCGCGTTCCGTCCAGCCCTCGCCAATTCGTCCCGATCGACCAAGCCCCCATGTCCGCCACCACCCGCATCATCAGCATCGGCACCCTCGCCGCCAATCCCCACTGGGGCGAGCGTGGGGCCCTGCGTCCCGCGCACGCCACCACCACGCTCGTCGTCTCGGGCGCGGCCAAGATCCTCGTCGATCCGTCGCTGCCGGCCCAGGTGCTGGTTCCGCGCCTGGCGGAGCGCGCCGGCATCGCAGCCGACGAGATCACCCATGTGTTCCTCACCTGCCTCAACCCGATCCACCGTCGCGGCATCCTGGCGTTCGAGAAGGCCCAGTGGCTGGTCTCCGAGCGGGAGCGCGAGGCCATCGGCGTGCAGTTGATCGGGTCGCTCAAGGAGGCCCACGACGCGGGCGATCAGGACCTGGCCAAGACGCTCGGCCACGAGATCGCCGTGATCCAGCGCACCGTCGCAGCACCCGACCGTCTGGCCGCAGGCGTCGACCTCTTTCCGCTCTACGGCGTGACTCCTGGCTCCACGGGCCTCCTGCTGCCCACCGCCGGGGCGACGACCCTCGTGGCGGGCGATGCCGTACCCACGGTCGAGCATCTCTCGGCTGGACAGGTGCTCTCCCCGTGCCACGACCTCGAGGCCGCGCGAGAGAGCTTCTCGGAAGCGGTCGAGATCGCCGATTGGATCGTGTGCGGACGCGACAACATCGTGCCGAACCTCTCGCGGCGGTTCTAGCGGTGGTGGGGAGGGTCTATCATCCGCCTCCCATGCAACCGCGCTCCCCGCAGCAAGGCCGCCCCGCGTCCGAAGCCGAGACCAAGCCCGCCGACGGCGGATGGGCGGGGCCTGACCCGACCGTCGCCCCCGTCACGGTGCGGTCGCTCCAGCGCGCCATGCGCGAGCGGCGCAACTTCGCGGCACTCACCTGCTACGACGCGACCACCGCACGCTGGTTCGAGCGGGCGGGCGTGCCCGTCCTCCTCGTGGGCGACACGGCGGCGGAGGTCATCCTGGGCCACCCGAACACGCTGCACGCGCCGCTCGACTTCCTCGTGACCCTCCCGGCGGCGGTCAAGCGGGGCGCGCCACGCTGCCTGGTCATGGCCGACATGCCGTTCATGAGCTACCAGGCGGGGGAGGACGAGGCGGTCAAGAACGCGGGACGCTTCATGACCGAGGGCCACGCCGACGTGGTCAAGCTCGAGGTCGACGCGTCGTTTGCTCCGTTGGTGGCCAAGATGTCGCGCGCGGGCGTGCCCGTGGTGGCGCACATCGGTTCGCGACCGCAGCACGCCAAGCAGGTCGGCGGCTACGTGGCCGCGGGAAAGACCGCCGACGAGGCGCTGCGCATCATCGCCGACGCCGATGCCATGCTGGCGGCCGGCGCCACCATGCTGCTCGTTGAGGCGACGCCGGTCGAGGTGACCGAGGAGATCGTCCGGCGCGCCCGCATTCCCGTCATCGGTTGCGGCGCCGGCCCCGTGTGCCATGGTCAGGTCGTCGTCACCCACGACCTGCTCGGCCTCAGCGAACGGCAGCCGCCATTCGCGCTTCCCATCGTGTCCCTCGGCAAGGCGCTCGGCGACATGGCCGACACATGGAAGGACCGCGTGCGCACGGGAGCGCTCGGCGAGCATCCGTACGCGCTCTCCGACGAACAGCGCGCCGAGTTCTTCCGACGGATCGGCCGCTCCTGAGCATCCCGGGGCCGGCCGCGGCGGGTCGCCGCCCTGCGCGGGATTTCGCCGTCCGTGCGCGTGACCTGAACCCTGTAGGCCTTTCGACCGTAGACCCATCACCATGAAGCCCTTCCCCTACCTCGGTCCCAGTCTGGTGGTCCTGATCGCAGGCGGCGTGGCGCTCGTCGCCACGCCCCACCTGGTGCGGCGCGTGAACGACGACCGTGCATCGGAGCGGATCGTGCAGGCCGCGCATGTCCTGGCGCAGGAGGGGCTGCCCGACCCCGACGCCACGCTGACGCAGGAAGGCGCGCGCGACCCGCTGGCGGACGAGGTTGGGCTTCCCACCGTGCGCGGCAGTGCGCGCGAGGTCGGTCGCGAGGGCGCCCGCGAGCCCATCCTCGAGCAGATCAACCGCGCCAACCGCGCCATCGCCAAGCTGGTCGAGCCGAGCGTGGTCCATGTGAGCGCGCAGAATGCCATGCAGCGGCGCAGTTTCGTGGCACCGTACGCATCGAGCGGATCGGGCTGGATCTGGGATGAGCAGGGCTACATCGTCACCAACGCCCACGTGGTGGACGGAGCACAGCGCCTGCAGGTGCAGTTCTTCGACGGCGAGCTGCGCGACGCCGATCTCGTGGGCCTCGACCTCCGCACCGACATCGCGGTCATCAAGGTCGACGCGGGCGGGCTGCACCCGGCCAAGCGTGGCGACAGCGCCACGGTGGAGCAGGGCGACATGGTGTACGCCTTCGGTTCGCCGTTCGACTTCCGCTTCTCCATGTCGGCGGGCATCGTGTCGGGGCTCGGTCGCAGCACGGCGCTCGACAACATCGACTACCAGAACTTCATCCAGACCGATGCCGCCATCAATCCCGGCAACTCGGGCGGCCCGCTCACCGATGTGCGCGGCCGCGTGATCGGCATGAACACCGCGATCGCCACCAATCCGGGCAGTTCCGTCGGGCAGGCGCAGTTCGCGGGCATCGGCCTCGCCATTCCCATGGGCATGATCGAGACCACCGTCACCCAGATCATCGAGACCGGCGAGGTGCGCAAGGGCTACCTCGGCGTCGAGGTGATCAGCCTCGACCGGGCACGCTTCGGCGTCACCCCCTACGGAGAGATCGTCGAACGCTTCAAGGGTGAGGGCGCCATGCTGGGCCGCATCACCGCGGGTTCTCCCGCGCAGATGGCGGGGTTCCGCTCGGGCGACATCATCGTGGCGATCGACGGGCAGAAGGTGACCAGCGACGCCGCGGTACGCGCCGTGGTGAGCTCCCGGCGACCGGGCGACCAGGTGCGCTTCGACATCTGGCGGCTCGAGGACGATGGCGCGGAATCCGGTGGCGAGGACGGCGTGCGGCTCTCGCTTACCGCCACGCTCGCCGAGCTCGACGTGAGCGTCAATCTCGCGCCTTCGCTGCCGCGCGCCATGCGCGAGGCGGGCATCGCCTCGTTCAGCACCTCCACGCCCGAGCGGGCCCGCGCGCTGCAGGCGCCGTACCTGCGCGGCATCCTCATCGAGGAGATCGCCGCGAACAGCGAGCTGGCGGCGATCGTGCCCAAGGGCAGCACCATCACGGGCATCTTCAACCAGTCGGTCGGAAGCGTGGATGAGATGTACACCCGCTTCGCGCGCGCCGCGGAGACCATGTCCGTCCCGCGCGGCCGAAGGATGCCGCGCATGATCGAGGTGCCCTTCACCATCACCGTGCCCGACGGGCGCGTGGTGCAGATTCTCGTACCCTCGCCGATCTGACGCAGGGCGCGCCGGAAGCGCGCGGAATGCCCGATTTCCACTGCGGATCGCGCAGCGGGCGGGTAGCATCGCGGCCTCGGAACGCATCCCGATGAGCACCAACAAGTCCGACCAGCCCATCCTGCTCGAG
>CAIOCH010000274.1 GCA_903856525.1 uncultured bacterium
CGATCCTCCGCAAGCAGGCGCGGCTCACCGACGAGGAGTTCGCGGTGGTCAAGCAGCACCCCGAGATCGGCTGGCGGATCCTCCGCGACATCCCGCAGTTCGCGCCCGTCCTCGACGGCGTGCGCTACCACCACGAGCGCTACGACGGCCGCGGCTACCCGCATGGCCTCCGCGGCGAGGGCATCCCGCTCTTCGCGCGCATCATCGCCATCGCCGACACCTTCGACGCCATGAGCTCGACGCGCACCTACCGCGCCGCCAAGCCGCGCGAGGCGGTGCTCGCCGAGATGCAGGCCTGCGCGGGCACGCAGCACGACGCGCGGCTGTTCCAGTGCTTCCGCGGGATCGACCTGCGCGGATACGACGCACTCAACGCGGCGCACGCCGCCGACATGCATTCCAGCGAACAGAAGGAGGCCGCATGAAGCTCTCGTGGGAATCGCACGGCGAGGTGGCGCTGCTGATCGCCAGCGGCGACTTCTCGGCCGACGCCGCCGACAACTTCCGCCGCGTGGCCGGCGAGCGGTTCGCCTCGGGCGCGCGCAGCTGCGTGCTCGACGTGTCGAACGTGACGCTCGCCGACAGCGCCGCGCTCGAGAGCCTGCTGTGGCTCTCGGAGGAGACCGCGCGCCACGGCGGCGCGCTGCGGCTCGTGTCGCCCCAGCCCGCGGTGCGCGAGGCGCTGCGGCTCACGCGCCTGTCCGACCGGTTCGAGTGTGCGGAGAGCGTCGAGGGCGCGGCGCGCAGCCTGCGCTGAACGGAGCATCACCATGGGCGCACTTCCCCGACATCAGGCCATCGTCGACAAGCTCCCGCGGCTCCAGCTCGGCGAGCTGCTCGTGGCGCGCAACATCATCACGCCCAAGCAGCTCGGCGACGCGCTCGAGCACCAGCGCGAGAAGGGCCACCGTCGCCTGCTCGGCGAGACGCTCGTCGAGCTCGGCTTCGTGACCGACCACGATGTGATGGAGGCGGTGGCCGACAGCTACGGCATCCCCTTCGCCCGCGACATCGCCCGCATCGCCGATCCGCGCTGCCTCGAGGCCCTTCCCCGCGACTACCTGCTCGAGCACCTCGTGCTGCCCATGTTCCTGGTGCGCGACACGCTCACCGTGGCCGTGGCCGAGCCCGCCAACCTGTACCTCTTCGAGGAGATCCGCCGCCGCACCGGCAAGGCGGTGCAGATCGTGGCCACCACCGCCGGCGAGATCCGCGCCGCGCTCGATGCGTACGTGCCCGCCGCCAACGTGTTCGTGATCGACGAGATCGTGGGTGACGTCGACGAGCAGAGCTTCAGCGTGGTCGAGCGCGAGGTGGCCGAGATCGAGGACCTGCGCGAGGTCGCCGGCCACTCGCCCGTGGTGAAGATGGTCAACTGGCTGCTGTGGAACGCGGTGCACGAGGGTGCGAGCGACATCCACATCGAGCCGGGCGACCGCCGCCTGCGCGTGCGCTTCCGCATCGACGGGCGCCTGTTCGAGAAGGTCGACCCGCCGTGGCAGATGGCGCCGGCGATCTCGAGCCGCATCAAGATCATGGCGGGGCTCGACATCTCCGAGCGCCGCGTGCCGCAGGACGGCGACATCCATGTGATGCTCGAGGGGCGGCCGATCGACCTGCGCGTGTCGACCATGCCCGGGCGGCACGGCGAGAAGGTCGTCATCCGCATCATCGACAGCCGCGCCTCGCTGGTGCCGCTGGAGCGGCTGGGCATGCACGAGCGCATCCTGCAGGCGTGGCGTGGCGTGATCGCGCGGCCCAACGGCATCGCCCTCGTCACCGGCCCCACCGGCAGCGGCAAGTCGACCACGCTCTACAGCGTGCTCTCGTCGCTCAACGCCGCCGACTGCAACATTTCCACGGTGGAGGATCCCGTGGAGGCGACCCTCGCGGGCGTCAACCAGTTCCAGGTGAACGACAAGGCGGGATTCACCTTCGCCGGCGCGCTGCGGGCGCTGCTGCGGCAGGATCCCGACGTGGTCATGGTCGGCGAGATCCGCGACGGCGAGACGGCGGGCACCGCGGTGCAGGCCGCGCTCACCGGGCACCTCGTGTTCTCCACGCTGCACACCAACGACTCGGTGAGCGCCATGACGCGCCTGGTCAACCTCGGCATCGAACCCTACCTGGTGGCCGCCGTGGTGCGCGGCGTGCTGGCGCAGCGGCTCGTGCGCCGCATCTGCCCGCACTGCCGCGAGCACTTCGAGCCCGATGCGCTGGTGCGCGCCGAGGTCGAGGCCGCCGCCGGCCCGGCCGAGCACTTCGCCCGCGGCGCCGGCTGCGCGCGCTGCCGCGGCAGCGGCTTCTCGGGGCGGCTCGGCGTGTTCGAGCTCCTCGTGCCCGACGAGCACTTCACCGCCGCCATCGCCCGCGGCGATTCGCTGCAGCAGCTCACCGCCATCGCCCGCGCCGCCGGTCACCTCACCATGCGCCACGACGGACTCGAGAAGGTCCGCGCCGGACAGACCACCTTCGAGGAGGTCGTGCTCGCCACCGCCTCGTGAGGCGCCCCGCGCACGCATCCGCCATGCCCACCGAACTCCGCACCGAGGTCCGCGCCACCTTCGCCTACCGCGCCGTCGATGTCGACGGCCGCGAGGTGTCGGGCACGCTCGCGGCGGCCAGCGCCGAGGAGGTCGCGCGCAAGCTGCGCGCCGACGGCCGCACGGTGCTCTCCATCGGCCGCGACGAGGCCATCGCCACATCGTCGTCGGCGCGCGCCCGCGCCGGCCGTGCGCGGCGCAGCGACCTCGCCCTCCTCTGCCGGCATCTCGGCACCATGGCCGATGCGGGCGTGCCCATTTCGGAGGCGCTCACCGCGGCGGCAGCCGAGGGCGCGCGGCCGGAGTTCCGACCGTTCATCGAGGCGCTCTCAGCCGATGTCGAGGGCGGTCTGCCGCTCTCGCAGGCGTTCTCACGCCGCGGGCGCGACGTGCCCGCCATCGTGGTGGCGCTCTCTCGCGCCGCCGAGTCGACCGGCCAGCTCGGGCCCATGCTGCTGCGCGCCGCCGACCACCTGCAGCGCAGCGAGCGGCTCGCGCGCCAGCTGCGCGCCGCCGCGTCCTACCCGCTCTTCATGCTCGGTGCCGGCTCCGTGGTCGTGCTCGGGCTTCTCCTGTTCGTCCTGCCACGCTTCGCGCGCATCTATGCGGATCGCGGAGCGGAGCTCCCCGTGCCGACGAAGATCCTTCTTGGGATCGGCACTGGCGTCCGCGAGCACGGTCTGCCGCTGGCCATCGCCGGCACCGTGCTCGCGGCCGCCATCTTCATCTTCATGCGGTCGGAGGCGTGGGATCGGCTGGCCGATCGGCTGCGCTTCCGCCTGCCCGTGCTCGGTCGCGTGGCGCGGCTCGCCTTCGTGGCGGTTGCCTGCCGCACGCTGGCCACGCTGCTCGCGAGCGGGATCCACCTGCTCGACGCCATCGCCATCTGCCGTGGGCTCTCGCGCAGCCCGCGGGCGGCCGCCTTCTGGAACACGCTCGACGCGCGCCTGCGCGAGGGTGGATCGCTTGTGGATGCCTTGCGCACCGAGACGCTGCTGCCCGCCACCGTCGTGTCGATGGTGGCGGCGGGGGAGCGCTCGGGCCGCCTGCCCGAGGTGCTCGGCCGCGCCGCCGATTTCGCCGAGGAAGACCTCGAAACCGCGCTCAAGCAGGCCACATCGCTGCTCGAGCCCGTGATGATCCTGGTCTTCGGCTCCATCCTGGGCGGCGTGGCCATCGCGCTCCTGCTGCCCCTGTTCAGCGTGTCCAAGGTGGTTGCGAGCTGAGGCGGGAATTCGCCGTACCCACAGCCGCGCGACGATCGGTATGCTCCCGACTCGCCTCCATGGATGGTGGCAGAAGGGACGGGCCATGAGCCGCAAGGATGCAGCAACGAAACCCGCTACGAACCACAGCAACCCACAGCCGGTGAAGGGATCGCTCTCGGAGTCCGTGTCGGCGCGCGCCGCCGTGATCACGGAGATCCTGCGCGAACTGACACGCCGCGAGCGCCTGGTGCTCGCGCTCCGCTACACCGAGGAGCTCACGGTCGCCGAGATCGCCGCCGTGATGGAGATCGCCGCCACCGAGGTCGAGCGCATGCTCGACAGCATCAGCGAGCGGGTGCGCCGGCGACTGTCGCCGGTGTACGCGCGGCCGCGCCTGGCGTAGGACTCGGCGGAGACGCTCCGCCCCTCGTCACCGCGTTCTCCGCGATCCCTTCCGCTATCCCCACGCGCTCAGCAGCGCCGCGATGTCGGGCGCACCCACCACGCCGTCGCCGTTGAGGTCGGCACTGCCCGCCGTTCCCCACTGGCTGAGCAGGGTGGCGAGGTCCTGGGCGTTCACGCTGCCGTCGCAGTTGAGGTCGGCGGGGGTGCAGGCCTGCGCCACCACCGTCATCTCCAGCCGCGCCGCGCCCACGCCGGTCACGGTCACGATCGGATTCTCGCGGCAGTAGAAGGTGGGAAAGCTGCCGCCCTGCTGCACCACCTTGGTGAGCGAGGTGGCCGTGAGGCGCAGTTTGCCCGCATCGACCGCGGTGCGGAGGTACGCCTGCACGTCGGCGCGCGCGACATCGAGCGCAAACCGCATGCGCGTGTTGATGGGCACGAGGCTGCCCGGCTTGAGGTCGCTGATCGTGCCCACCGCGAAGGGCTGCGGGGTGAAGCGCTGGCGCACCGAGTTCGACACATCGACGGGCTGCCCCTTGGAGCCGGTTCCCAGCGCGAAGGCGTTGCGCACCGATGGTTGCAGGAGATCGCCGGCGCCGAAGGGTGAGGTCTCCACCCAGTTGCCCAGCGAAAAGCCGTTGCGGAAGCCGACGCCGAAGAGCTCGATCGGCTGCCCCGGATCAGCGTCCTCCACGAACGCGGGATCAGTCGGTGGCAGGAACGCGGTGTACGGATCGACGGTCGGGTCATACTCCACCACGAAGTCGTTGGCGTAGGTGAGCTCGACCACGCAGGAGGTGATGGTGTAGCTCGTCGCGCCGAGGCCCGGCGGAACCGCGGCCGCGGTGTCGAAGCCTACGATGAACTGCCCGTCGCGGTTGTCGAAGAGTGGTGCGCCTGGCTCGTTGCCAAAGGTCGACGCCGTGATGCGCGAGCCCGGCGTGGGGTTGAACGGGTAGTTCCACCGGTCGAGCGTGGGCGTGGGCATGACCACCGTGTAGGTGTCGGCGGCGGCGGTCGCGGTGATCGCAAGGATCGCGAGCGGCGTGAGGATGCGCGGAGTCGGTCGTGGCATGGCGGAGGTCCGTCGGGCGACTGCAGCACGGAGCGGTTGCGTCCGACCCGGCGGAGTTAGAGTAGGCTGCAGTGCTTCCGAGTCGAGCGCCACGCGGACCTTGCGTGGTGAATCGCCCTGAATCCGTGGCAGCGCCGCGTCCGTAGAGCCAACGTCCGCCGTCCGAGCGTCCGATCATGTCCGCGACCGCCAGCATCCCCCTCCATCCGCCCGCGCGCACCCAGGTGCGCCGGTGTCCACTTCGGCGGATCGCAGAGTTCGCCGGATTCACGCTGGTCGAGCTCCTGGCGGTGATCGCGATCCTCGCGGTGCTGCTCGCGCTGGCCATTCCGCTCATCACGCGCATCCGCGTGGCGGGAGAGCGCACGCGCGAGCTGGCGGCGGCGCGCGCGCTCGTTGGCGCGTGGCAGCAGTACGCGCACGATTTCAACGGCGCACTGCTGCCCGGATACAAGTCGGGCCTGCCCGCGTACGACGCCGACCACCGCGCCATCGCCGAGCAGACCATCGGCGTGGCCGCCAGCCGCTGGGTGTGGCGCCTTGCGCCGTACGTGGGCCACGACATGCGCGGCATGTTCGTGGGCGAGCACGAGACGCTCCTGCAGCAGCTCGAGGCGACCGACCCCTCGAACTACCTCTACCAGACGAGCGTGTTCCCCAGC
>CAIOCH010000275.1 GCA_903856525.1 uncultured bacterium
ACCCCGACCGCAACCCCGGCAACGCCGAGGCCGAGTCCGAGTTCAAGGCCTGTGCCGAGGCGTACGAGGTGCTCTCCGACCCCGAACGCCGGCAGCTCTACGACCGGCACGGACACGCGGGCCTGCGGCAGAATCCGGTGCACGACTTCCGCTCGCGCGATGTCAACGACATCTTCTCGATGTTCAACGACATCTTTGGCGGACAGGCGGGTGGACGGTCGCAGCGTGGGCCGGCGCGGGGCTACGACCTCGAGACGGAGGTCGAGCTCGAGCTCACGGAGGCCTTCAGCGGCTGCGAGCACGATGTGGAGTTCAAGCGGCTCGACGTGTGCGAGCCCTGCGCCGGGTCGGGTGCGAAGCCCGGTTCGAAGCCTGCGACCTGCCCCGTGTGCGGCGGACAGGGACAGGTGGCGCAGACGGGCTTCGGCGGCATGTTCCGCATGGTCACGACCTGCCCCGAGTGCCGCGGGCGGCGCACGGTGATCGCCGACAAGTGCGACAAGTGCCGCGGCCAAGGCCGCGTGGCGACCAAGCGCAAGCTCAAGGTGCGCATTCCCGCCGGCATCGACGATGGCCAGGTGATCCGCCTGCAGGGCGAGGGCGAGCCCCCGCCGCCCGAGGCGAATCCCGAGGGCAAGGGCCCGCGCGGCGACCTCCATGTCGTGGTGCGCGTGGCACAGGACGAGCGCTTCGAGCGCCGCGGCGCCGACCTCGTGACGGTCAAGCCGATGGCCTTCGCCCAGGCCGCGCTCGGTGCCAAGGTCAAGGTCGAGGGCGTCGACGGCGAGTACGACCTCGAGATCCCCGCGGGCAGCCAGCACGGCGAGGTGATCATCGTGGAGCGCGCAGGCATGACCGAACTCCAGTCGAAGGAGCGCGGCGACCTGCACGTGGTGCTGCAGCTGGTGGTGCCGAAGAAGCTCACCGACGACCAGCGCCGCCTGCTCTCCGAGTACGCGCAGACCGAGAAGGTCGAGGTGCGCGCAGGCGAGTCGAGCTTCTGGAAGAAAATCAATCCGTTCGGCGGCTGACGCCGCGCGAGCATGTCGCAAGCATGAGGGATGCGTGTCATGGCTGACGGGAACCCAACCGATCCGGAACTCTCCGCCGATGCCGCCGGCGGCCAGATGCAGACCGACGATCTCGCGCAGGCGGTCGAGAGACTGGCTGCCGAGCGCGACGAGGCGATCGCCGCCCGCATGCGCGCGCAGGCCGACTTCGCGAACTTCCAGCGGCGCTCCGTCGAGAACGAGGCGCGAGCCCGCATGGGTGGGCTGGTCCAGCTCACCCGCGCACTCATGCCCGTGCTCGACCACTTCGACCTCGCGCTCGCACAGGATCACTCGCGGCTCACGGTCGAGCAGCTCGCGAAGTCGATTGAGATGACGCGCGCCGAGCTGCAGAAGGCGCTCGAGCAGAACGGCATCGCCCGGATCGAGCCCCTGCCGGGAACCGAGTTCGACCCGCTGCAGCACGACGCCGTGATGCGCCAGCCCGCGGAGGGCATCGCGCCCGGGTGCGTGAGCATGCGCTTCCAGACGGGCTGGCGGCTCGGCGAGAGTGTCCTTCGGCCCGCCAAGGTGGCCGTCGCCCCGGAGGCGTGAATGCCGACCTACGAATACATCTGCCGCGCCTGCGGGCACGAGTTCGAGGAGTTCCAGTCGATCAAGGCGGATCCGATCGCGGTATGCCCGAAGTGCCGCAAGAAGAAGGTCGAGCGCAAGATCGGCATGGGTGGCGCCGTGATCTTCAAGGGCGGCGGCTTCTACGAGACCGACTACCGCAGCGAGAGCTACCGCTCGGGCGCAGAGGCGGAGAAGAAGTCGGCGGAGGGTTCGAAGTCCGGGGCCTCCCGGGCGTCCACGACGGGCGATGCGGACGGCGGCGCGAGTGCGAATGTGAAGCCGGATGCGAAGACAGGGCCAACGACAGACGCGAGGACGGGAGGCCGCGCGGGTTCCACGAGAGACGGGAAGCGCGAGGCCAAGCCTCAGGCCGAAGCGAAGTCCGAGGTCGATCCCCGGGCGGAGTCCAAGGTGAAAGTCACGGCGACGTCGGCGGCAGAGCGCAAGGCGGAGTCCAAGGCGGACTCCTCCGCCGCGTCCGCTGAGAACAGGCGCATCGAGGCGCGCGCGACGCACCAGTCGCGGATTGGCCGCGGAATCGGCAACATCGTCAAGAAGAAGGTTGCCGCGAAGAAGAAGCGCTGACGGGGGGCGTACACTCCCGCCCATGCCTTTGCGCTTCAAGAGCCGCATTCTCGACCACCTCGCACACAAGAGCTACATCCCGATCTACATGAAGGAGATCGCGCGGCAGCTGCGCGTGGCCGACGAGGACGAACCCGCGTTCGGTGAGGCGATCCGCCAGCTGGCCGAGGAGGAGCGTCTCGAGATCGGCAAGGACGAGAAGATCCGCCTGCCCCGCCTCGGCGAGGAGGCGGAGGGCGTCGTGAAGATCACGCCCCGTGGATTCGGCTTCCTGAAGACGGACATCCAGTACCGCGAGGGCGACCTCTTCATTCCCGAGGGCGAGACGAAGGATGCCGTGAGCGGCGACCGGGTGCGCGTGCGCGTGGTGCGGCGCGGCGACCGGTGGAACCGCGGATTCGGCGCCACGCCATCGGGCGCGAGGGACGATGTGTTCGGGCGGGTGCTGGAGGTGCTGGAGCGCGGTCAGTCCCGCTACGCGGGCACGCTGGTCAAGCGTGGACGGGACTGGCTCGTCGAACCAGACGGGCGCTCGATCCGTGAGCCGATCGTGGTCCGCGACCCCGGAGCCAAGAACGCGAAGGAGGGCGACAAGGTCGTCGTGGACATCCTGCTGTGGCCGGAGGAAGGCGCGCTCGCGGAGGGCGTGATCCTCGAGGTCCTCGGACCGGCCGGGCGCCCGGACGTCGAGACCCAGGCGGTGATCGCGACCTACATGATCCGCGAGCAGTTTCCGGCCGAGGCGCTGGCGCAGGCGCGCGAATCGGCGGTGGCGTTCGAGCGCGCGACGCATGCGGCGAGCGCCACGGGGTCATGGCAGGATCGCGAGGATCTCACCGGGCGGTTCATCTTCACCATCGACCCGCCCGACGCGAAGGACTTTGACGATGCGATCTCCATCGAGCAGCACGAGACCACGGGCCACTGGGAGCTCGGCGTGCACATCGCCGATGTCGCGCACTTCGTGACACACGAGTCGGCGCTCGACGAAGAGGCGCGGGCGCGCGCGACCAGCGTGTACCTCCCCCGCCACACCGTGCCGATGCTGCCCGAGACGCTTTCGAACGGCGTCTGCTCGCTGCAGGAGGGCGTGGCGCGCTTCACGCTGAGCGCCTTCATCACCCTCGACGACGAGGGGAAGATCGTGGGACAGCGGCTTGCGCGCACGGTGATCCGCAGCGCGAAGCGCCTGACCTACATCGAGGCCCAGGCGCTGATCGACGGCAAGCCCGAGATCGCGCGGCAGCACGCCAAGACGGAGCCGAACTACACGCCCGAGCTGATCGAGGCGCTCATGCGCTCGGACCGGCTGGCCAAGGTCATCCTCGCGCGGCGAGAGAGGACAGGCATGATTCATCTCGATCTGCCCGAGGTGGAGCTCGTCTACGACGAGGCGGGGCATGTGGTGGATGCCGTCAAGGAGGATGCGTCGTTCACGCACCGGCTGATCGAGATGTTCATGGTGGAGGCGAACGAGGCGGTGGCGCGCACATTCGCGGGTCTCGACACGCCGCTCCTCCGCCGGATCCACCCCGATCCGACGTTTGGCGACATCGAGGAGGTGCGGCAGTTCGCGAGGCTGGCGAAGTGGCGGCTTCCTGATGAGCCGACGCGGAAGGATCTACAGGCGCTGCTCGAGGCGACGCGCAATTCGCCCGCGGCGCGCGCGATCCACTTCTCGGTGCTGCGATGCATGTCGAAGGCGGTCTATTCGCCCGCACTCGTCGGGCACTACGCGCTGGCCAGCGAGCACTACGCGCACTTCACCAGCCCTATCCGGCGCTATCCCGACCTGCTCGTGCACCGGGTGACGCATGCGTACCTCGACATCACCGAGAACGGCACGGAGTCGGGCGGTGGCAAGCGACGGCGCGCGCTGTCGCGTCAGCTCTCCGAGGATCCCCGGGTGCTCGGAGAGGCGCAGCTGATCGAGCTGGGCCGCCATGCGAGCGACCGCGAGGTGGCGGCGGAGGCGGCGGAGAAGGACCTTCGCACGTTCCTCGTGCTGCAGCTGCTGCATGAGAAGCACCTGGGTGACGAGTTCGATGGAACCGTGACGGGGATCATGCCCAACGGAACGGTGTTTGTGTCGATCGACCGCTATCTGGTGGACGGCGCGGTCCCCAGCCGCGACATGAAGGGCGGCGATGGCCGCCTCGACCGATGGACGCGTGATCCGCGCAGTGGTCGGCTCATCGCGCAGCGGAGTGGCGCATCGATCGGCCTCGGCGATCGCATCGTGGCGCGGATCACCTCGATCGACCTGCGGGGTCGCCAGCTCAATCTCGAGATCGCGAGGTTTGGACGACCGGCGATCACCGTCGAGGCGGAATTGCCCGCGTCAGGCGACGCCGGCGCGCAGTTCGTGGGCGGCAAGCGCGAGTACTTCGAGCCACGCCCGCGCGATGGCGGGAAGAAGGGCCGCACGGGGCGGGACAAGTTCGGTCACAAGTCGGGGTTCAAGCAGGGTCGGCGCGGGCGAAAGGGATGATGCGGACTGGGACAGGCAAGTTTGGATCGGACTAGCGGACTAGGACAGGCAAGTTCGGTTCGGCCGCACGCCCGTGATCCGATGGGTGGCGGAACTGGGACAGGCAAGTTCATCGGTCGCTGCAGAAACTCGAGGCCGACCCACGTCCTTGAGATCCCATTCACGTCGCCCATCAATCGCGGAGATCCCAAGTCGGAAGAATCGATGCGGCTCGCCTTCGCGCAGCTGGATGTCACGCCACCCGCGTAGGACATAACCACGCCAGGCCCTTCATCACGCTGCCGATTGGCCCACCAGCTGATTCACGCGGCATCGAGGTCCTGATCGCTCGCTCTGAGCCCAACCCATAGTCGGCTGAGCCCCCGCCGCCTCGCCTCGCGCGCGACGGCCTCCGCTCCCCCGTAGCAGGATCCTCGCGATACGGCGACGCTCGCCGGCCGCGGGGCACGCCCCGATGTTCCAACTGAACACGAGGACACGACCCCTGCCGCCGCGATGGCGTCCACGCACGCAGCGACAAAGCACCGCAACGGGGACTCGTTTGAACGGTTGTCGCACGATCGGGCTTCGCATTCGCAGGGATCATGCCTACGCGCCACAAGGATCGCAGTCTTTGTGGGCGAGGCGCTCCCGGACGCGATACGGCCGTGCTTGTCGGGGCGCGCGCACTGCCCGGCGAGGTTCAGGTTCTCGAGGTGGATCGCGAGCTTCAACCGTGTGCCGACGGCTCCAAGGGCTGATCCCGCCCACGACGGCGGGGAGTCCATGGGACACCCCCGCGCGGCCGGTCGAGTCGCATCGGCTTCGCGAGTTCCGAATCGCAGGCGGCAGGGAATCGCGGGGCGCCATTCCTCCGCGATGACGCGGGATGCGATCAGTTCGGGAGTGACCACATCCTCATTCGCCTGCGCCACTGCACGAACGGCCCCAACCATCCGCCTCCACTGCAGAGAAGCCGAGGTCCAGACGCTGTCATCGACCGTCGACGCGGCGCACGCGTGCACCTGGTTGAGCTCGATGTACGTCGCGACATGCACGAGGCCTTCGAGATCCAAGACCCGGGGCGACTTGAAGCGCCCTTCCCAGAAGTGGCCCGTGACGCCATCCTCCCGATTCCACATCTTTGCACACGGTTCCTTGAGCAATCGGTGGAAGAGCCCGAGGTTGCAGAGGTCCCCACGTGCACGGGCGAGACTGCCAGCGCTCGAAAGCAGTCGGATGATCTCCTCCGCTGTGGGAGGCGCCTCCGGATCGATGCCCGCCCGCCGGCGCTGCCGTCGGTCCTGCATGAGCGCAAGCCGGCGTTCCGCGACCTCGCGGTCGGACCAGTGCTCCACGACATCGGGTCGGATCGCGAGGAGCAGATGGATGTGGTTCTGCATCACCGCAAACGAAATGACATCGATCGCCATCCACTCCGTGAGGAACTGGAGGCGTTCTACGATCCACGCGCGGCGTCCTGGGTCGTCGAGGAGAAACTCACGACGAACGCAGCGCGAGATGCAGTGATAGACACCGGGGGTTCCGGCGTCGACGATGTCACAGCGGCGGCGAGTCACAGAGTGAATCTAAGGGCACGGCGCCATAGACTCGAAATCGCTGCAGTTTGTTTGGGCAGATTTCCGGCGCGCGAAAATACCGCCGCTGTGCATTGCCGGCAGACGGGTCTGCGCAAGGGAGTTCGGCAGGTACCTGACCGCGTCGTCGCGGTACTGGCCAACGTGCCTGTCCTGGTTGGGCGGTGAGCCGACAACTTGCCTGTCCCCGTTCGTTCCTTCACAGGCTTCAGTAGGTCCAAGCGCTCAACACCGCCGCCAAGTCGCCCGCGTCCACCAGGCCGCTTTCGTTCACATCGAGAATCGGGTTGTAGACGCCCCATGCTCCCAGAAGGATCGCCAGATCCGACGCGTCCACGCGGCCGTCGCGACTCAGATCGCCGATCGGCAGGTCCCGCGGCTCCACGAATCGCGCCGACTTGGCAGCCGCATCCGCAGTCGCATCGACGACTGCATCACGTTCCAGCTCCCCTTCAGACACGATCCGCGCGCACCACCTGTAGCCACCACCGATCACCGGCTCCAACGAGAGCGCGTTCGCACCCAATCGGGGCGAGGCCTCCTGCACGACCCCGAGGGCGCTGATCGCATCGCATACGACGGGTGACGCCAGTGAAACCGCCGCCGCACGGGACACCTGCTCACCGAGCGCGACGAACGCACCGCTCGGAATCAGGAATCCCTGCACCACCTCCGGACGCATGAGCTGGCCGGAGATTCGATTAGCGAGCAGCACCTTCACGGTCACGCCGTCGAACCGCTGCACGGCCGCTGCCTCGATCGCCCGCCACTGCTCACCCGCGACCCACTCCGCGTGCGCGATCGCCCCTGCCATCTCGGCGACGGTCACGGTCGGCTCGTTTCCGAATCCAGGCAGCAGTGCGGGTATCGCACCACCCGTGATTGAGTCGATCTCCACCATCGCCGGATCGTCGAAGTAACTGACGCGATACGCCAGGACCCCCGCCTCGTACAGAAGTTCGATTCGCTCCACATCGGTGCGACCGCTCTCGGCACCTGCCGACACGATCGCCGCCGCGAAATCGGTGCGCGCGTAGCGCAGTCGCTGGATCGACTGCTGCGTCACAGCGAATTCATCGGGAGGAATCGGGACTGCATCCACCCCGAGCAGCGTTCCCGTCTCGCGTTCCAGAGTCGCCGTGGTCAACGAGCTTGGGGGGACGTTTGCGAAGTCACACTCGTACACCCACACACCGTTCCGCGTCCGTTCCCGCACGGCGAGGAGGACCTGTCCCGGCACGGACTGGCGGGCGAGCACCACTGCCGCCTCGAAGCCGATGGCGCCGGAGACGGATGCGCATGGAACCGCCGAGAGCAGGATCAGGAAGGTCAGGATGAATCGTCGCAAGCCCGGTCGTCCTCGTGGAATCGGCCAAGGGTAGCACGGTCTCGCCAACCGACCGAGCGGCAAAGTGACTTGCCTGTCCCCGTTGCCACCTCGACTTGCGACTTGCCTGTCCCGGTTCGCCCGTTGCCACCTCGACTTGCGACTTGCCTGTCCCAGTTCGCCCCGGCTCGCCCAAAAAAGCGCGCGCGGCGGAGCCGTTGGGCCGCTCCGCCGCGCGCGGGAAACTGTCTCATCGGTTCACAACGTCGAATCGACCGGGCTGCTCAGCCCCAGTTCGAGACGATCGCGGTGACCTCGTGCGAGCCCACGACCTCGTCGCCATTCACATCCATGAGCGGATTGATGGCACCCCAGGCGCTGAAGACCTCGGTGATGTCGAGTGCGTCGACGCGGCCGTCGCGGTTGTAGTCGCCCTGGCGGAAGCTCACGGGCGCCATCGCAAAGCGGAAGCCGTTGCCGATCGCCTGCGAGGCGTCGACGATGTAGTCGATCTCGATCATCTCGGCCGTGATCAGGTTGATCTTCCAGTTGATGGTGGTGCCCGTCTTCTCGGTCTCCACCTCGAACTCCGCCTCGGCGATGCCTGCGCCGGGGTACGCAGCCTCGGCGGCGCCGATGGCAGCGGACAGGCCCGTCACGACCATGTCCCAGTTGGCGCGGATCTCGGCGGCGCGCTCGGCCTGGTTGCCGATCGGGTCGAAGTCATTCGCCGAGAGCACGGCGTCGCCGGCCACGCGGACGACCGAGAGCATGCCGCTCTTGAGGTCGACGAGAAGCACCTCGACGATGTTGCCACCCTTCTCGGCCTCGTTCTCCATGCCGATGGTGACCCAGCCCATGCCCTTGTGCGCCTCGGCGAGGCCGATGGCGGCCATGACCGAAGTCGAGGGGTTGGTCGGATCCATGTCGTCGTCGGCGCCGTGGTGCGGGATCACGCCACCGGTCACGCTGTCGATGTACATCTTGGTGTCGCCGTCGAGGTACTCGACCTGGTAGGCGAGGATGCCCGCCTCGATGTCGAACGCGACCTTCTGCACATCGCTGCGCTCGCTCGCGGCGTTCGCGGCGTCGATCGCGGCGACGAAGTCGACCTGCACCTCGCCGAGGCGGTCGGCGATGGGCTGCAGCGCGGCGCGCGCAGCGTCGGAGACCCCGTTCACGTTGACGCGGATGAGCGCACCCGACTCCATGTTGAAGCGCGGCTGGTAGCGCGTGGTCAGGCCCGCGTTGTAGAGCTCGCCCTCGTACACCATGACGCCGTTGCGCTCGCGCGTCTGGATGCCGTAGAGGGTGCCGAGCGGCGCCGCGCCGCGCGAGGCGTCGATGGCGGCCGAGAACCCGATGTCCGCAGCCGCGGTGGCGGCGCAGAGCATCGACGAGAGAACAGCGATCGTGCGAATGGACATGGACAACTCCGTCCTGCACTGGGCAGGGAAGACAATGAAAATCCCCGGTCAGGGGTCGGACGCACGCGGACCACTCCGGTTTCCGCACGCGGTTGGCCAACGACAGGCCACTCCGATGACCCATGGGAGCGCGAGGTCGGCGGACGGATACATGCCGCCCCACAAATCCGACAGATTCCAACTTCTGCGACCGCAGAGACTTGAATTGGCCGTCCGACCTCGATTCAGGCGATCGCACCCTCGATCAGGTGTCCGTGCACATCGGTGAGCCGCATGTCGCGTCCACCAAACCGGAAGGTCAGACGACGGTGGTCCACTCCCATCAGGTGCAACATGGTCGCGTGCAGGTCGTGGATCTTGTAGGGGTTCTCGACCGCCCGGTAACCGAATTCATCGGTGGCGCCGATCACCGTGCCGCCACGCACGCCGCCACCCGCCATCCACACCGAGAAGCCGAACGGATTGTGGTCGCGCCCGTTCGACCCCTGCGCGAAGGGCGTTCGGCCGAACTCGGCGGCCCAGACCACGAGGGTCGACTCGAGCAGCCCGCGCCGCTTGAGGTCGCGGATGAGCGCCGCAATCGGCTGGTCCACGGCATGCGCGTTCGACTCGTGGCCAGCCTTGAGGTCGTTGTGCTGGTCCCAGCGGTCGTGCAGCGTGCGCGGGCAGGTGACCTCCACGAAGCGCACGCCACGCTCGACCAGCCGCCTCGCGAGGCAGCACTCGCGCGCATAGTGCCGCGTGTGTGGATCAGGC
>CAIOCH010000276.1 GCA_903856525.1 uncultured bacterium
GACCCGCCGGGCCCGAGCCGCAGCGAAGCCCCGCAAGAATGTGAAGCTCGGAAAGGACGCGAAGCTGTCCGCCTTCGACGCGGCCAAGTTCCTCGACTCCGACGAGGCGGTGGCGGAGTTCATCGACGCGGCGCTCGAGACGGGCGAGCCAGCGGTGCTCATCCGTGCACTCGGCGAAGTCGCCCGTGCTCAAGGCATGGCGCAGGTCGCGAAGCGCTCGGGCCTGGGGCGCGAGAGCCTGTACTAGGCGCTTCAGCCTTCCTCGCATCCGCGCCTAGAGACCATCATGCGTGTCGCGCAGGCGCTCGGCGTCCGTCTGCATGCGTCGGCCGCATGAGGCGGCGTTGGGTGAACTCAAGCGAGCTGGAACCCTGATTCCAGCGCACCACGCGGGGTCATCCAGCCCTCTCTGCACCCTAGAACCCACCGGTCGTTCGAAGCCCGTCCAGCCCTGACTACTTCAAGAGGCGCGCGCGAAACTGGCGCGCCTGCAGGTCCAGAGTGAACGCCCTGGCCACACGGCCGGGGCGTTCGCGTTGCGCGGCGCGCGTACGCGCTTTTGCGACCCAAATCTGAAAGCACGGGGTACGTGCGCGGAGGTCTCTCCGGGTGGGCCAGAGGCGAGGTGCTGTCCGTGCGCTCGCCAACGGTCGCGGCTACCTCGGCGCATTGTCTCTGCGAGTATCGAACGGGCTCGCGGCACGAGTGGCCATTGGTTCAAAGTCCCAGCGGTCAAAACACCGAGACGCGTGAACGACAACGCACCTTCAGGAATCGCCGAGCGGCGCGGACGATGAGTCCCGCGGAGCATGTGGAGACTTCGGTCGCTGCTTTGAGCAAGCGACCCGTGAACGGTCTCCCTGCAGGCTCACTTCATCCCACACTCGGGGCAGACTGAATCGCGCGCACGAGCATCGCGAAGATCTACGGCGTGATCTCCGCCATGAACTGCTGCACATTCTCCGTACCCTCCACCGGCGTGTAGGAGATGATCGGCTTCGAGGAGAACCGGTAGCTGCCGCCGATCTCGATCGACGACGGGTCACCTGCGGGAATCGAGGCCGACGAGTCGGCGGAGATCGAGGATTCGTACGACGCGGTCAGCGAGCCCGCCTGCATGAACAGGGGCGTCTCGCGGTAGTGCATGCGCACGAGGTTCAGCAGCATCTGCTGCGTCTGGTTGCTCTGGAGGATCGTGTTGAAGTCGGTGAAGTCGGCGCGCAGCGCCTGGTTCGCGACCTGGCAACCGGACGACGACGCGAGCGTCGCTGCGAAGAGCGCCCCGGCGGTGATGGTGCGGAGAATGGCGGAGGTGCGGTGGGTGCGTGTATCCATGTGGGTGCTCGTGTGTCGCTGGCGGGTTGTCGTTCCGTGTATCGCTCACAACTTGGGCGACGCGGCTGCGAGTGCGGTCGCCTCGCGCGCGAGCTGCGGGCCGATGCCGAGGCCTTCCTTGTCTGCGACCGCCATGACTTCCACGAGGAAATCATGCCGCGCAGCGGACTCTGCCTGATCGGAATCCACGGCAAGGCATGCCGCACACTGGATCTGGATGCCGTTGGTCGCGATTCCGGAAACGCCGATCGTGGTTCGTCCCGTCATGAACGCCGGGTTCGCGCCGATGCGATCCCGCAGCGTCGCGATGAAGCGCTCCACCTTCTCGAGCGTTGCGCCCTGCATCACGAGTATCTGCAGGGTGAGCGTCCGCGGCCTCTGCTTGCCGAGGTTGAGGATGGTCGCCGACGCAAGCGATGCGTTGGGCACGACGACAACGGATTCGTCGGCCGTGCGCACGCGGGTCGCGCGGATGCCGACGCTCTCCACGACACCCGACGCGAGCGAGCTCTGGATCCAGTCGCCCGCGCGGAACGGCCGGTCGGCGACCAGCACGCCGGCGCCGAAGAAGTGCGCGATGGTCTCCCGCGATGCGAACGCGACACCAAGGCCTCCGATGCCGATTCCCGCGAGCACGTTCGACGCGGGAATCGAGAAGCCGTATGCGATCGCGATCCAGCAGCCGATGATGATTCCCGCACGCAGGCTGCCGAGAAGGAGGTTCACGGCGAGATCGTCCACCGTCGAGCGCGAGCGCCGGGCGGCGCGCATGAGCAGCAGGCACACGATCGTCACCGCATGCCATGCGACGGCGGCGATGGAGATGTTGAGCACCGCACCGGCCAGCGGCGCGCTGTACGCGCGAGCGCGCTGGGGAATGCCCAGCAATCCGGGGATCACGAGCAGGAGCGCGACCGCGATCATCACCGTGAGGGCGATCGCGAACCAGCGCGGGTGAGGCACCATCGATCGCGTCGCGCGCTCGAGAACCCTGCTGAGCGTGCGGGCCAGGAATC
>CAIOCH010000277.1 GCA_903856525.1 uncultured bacterium
ACCAATTGCACCTTCACCAACAACATCGCCCAGGGCGGAGCCGACCACCGCGGCGGTGCAATCTATGCCGAGGGCGCCGCCCAGCTCAACTTCACCGATTGCGGCTTCACGGGCAACCGTGCGTTGTCGACTGGCGACAACGCCGACCGCTGGACCTGGGGCGGCGCCTGCGCCATGTTCGGCGTGACTCCGCGCTACACCCGCTGCACGTTCACCGACAACGCCGCGATCTCGACGGGTAACGGAGGCGGATGGCGTCGGGCGCATGGCGGTGCTACGGCGGAGTACGACAGCGACGCTGTCTTCACCGACTGCGTCTTCACGAGCAACCGGTCGGAAGCCATAGGAACTGGCGCGCAGTGGTCGCGTGGTGGCACGGTCCACCTCTGGAACAGCGACTCCGACTTCGTGCGTACGACGATCACCGATGGTCGCGCGCTCCCATTGACGGGCAGTTCAAGCGGCGGCGGCGTGTGGATGGAGAACATCTCCCGACCCGGATTCACCTACTGCACCATCACGGATTGCGATGCCAACGAAGGCGCAGGTCTTTATGTCTCCAGTTCCGAGCCGTACTTCGTCAGCACGGCCTTCCGTCGCAATGCCGCCACGACTCAGGGTGGTGCAATGCTGGTGGATGCTGCGAGCACTCCGTATGTCCTCGAGTGCGAGTTCGAGCAGAACACCGCGCCGCAAGGCGGCGCCGTGCGCACGCTCGGCAGCGGGACGAATCTTCCCTTCATCGTCAACAGCTCGTTCTGCGGCAACACGGCCGACGCAATCAACGGGTCGATCCTTGGCGGCGAGGGCAACGTCACGACGACGACCTGCTCGGCAGACTGCAACGGCAACGGCACCCCGGACGCCGAGGAGATCGCGGCGGGCGCTGCCGACGTCGATACCAACGGGATCCTGGACTCTTGTCAGACCGACTGCAACGCCAACGGTTTGCCCGATGCCTACGAGCTTGGCCAGAACACGGCGAGCGACTGCAACGGCAATGGCACGCCCGACTCGTGCGACATCGCGAGTGGCCTGAGCGGTGATGCGAACACGAATGGTGTGCCAGACGAGTGCGAACTGGCATCCGCGCGCTTGGTCCCCTTCGAATACGCATCGATCACGGCTGCCATCAACGCGGCCCAGAGCGGTGACACGATCTTCCTCGCGCCTGGCGCGTACTACGAGAAGTTCAGCTTCGGCAACAAGCAGCTCACGCTGAAGTCGGTTGGTGGCGCCGCCGTTACCTACATCGACGGCAACGGCCAGAACGGCACGCTGCTGACGATCAACGGTGGCCAGACGACGGCGTCCGTGGTGGACGGCATCACCTTCTGGTACGCGCAGGGTGGCTACGCGCTCTACATCCAGAACGCATCTCCAACGGTGCGCAACTGCCGGTTCCTCTTCAACCAGGTCGCGGACGGAGCTGCTTTCCGCATCGATGCGCCGTCGAGTGCGCAGATCTTCGACTGCCTGGTCGAGGCGAACACGGCGTACAGCACGGGCGGCGGCCTGTGGACCAACACCAGTCCGATCTTCACCAGAACGATGTTCAAGGACAACCTTGCGAACGGCTCTGGCGGCGCAGCGCGTCTGCAGGGCGGTTCGGCGCGTTTCGTGGATTGCGACTTCGTGGGCAACCGAGCGCAGGGCGGCGGTGATCATCGTGGCGGCGCTGTGTCGGCCTCGAGTACGGTCAATGCGTCGTTCGCATCCTGCACGTTCGTGAGCAATCTGGCGACGAGCAACGGCGATCATGCGGACCGCGTGGCGATCGGTGGCGCATGCGCGTTCAACGACTGCGTGTTCAGCGGCGCCAATCCGCCTCGGACCTTCGTCGACTGCCTGTTCGAAGGCAACATCGCGCGCGCCACCGGCAATCACGGGGGCACGCGCGTGGCTGTCGCGGGCGCGGTGTACGACTACAACAGCGACCTTCGTTTCACGGGATGCACCTTCGACGACAACCGTGCGGAGTCGACCAGCAACGCAGGACGCCGCAGCTGGGGAGGCGCCTACTACGCCACGTTGTCGGCGCCCGATATCGACGCGTGCATCTTGACGGCGAATGCCTGCGTCAGCAACGACGGCGGCGAGTCGCTTGGCGGTGCGATCTACTATGAGGGGGCGACCAACGGTTTCGTCGACAACACAATGTTCGAGGGCAACAGCGCCCGGCGGGGAGGTGCCCTCTACTTGACGGGCAACTCGCAGCCGAACTTTGCGACCTGCGACTTCGTCTCCAACACGGGTAGCGAGCGCGGTGGTGCCGTGTATGCGAACGTCGCACCGGCCTTCTTCTTCGAGTGCAGTTTCCGCGAGAACTCCACGCCGGCCTCCGGTGGTGGGCTCATGTACGTCGAGGGCACGACGGGTCCGATCGTGTACGGGTCCTTCCTCTGCGGCAACTCCACGCCGCTCGTGGTTGGCAACTGGGGCGATTTCAAGAACACGATCCTGAGCCTCTGCAGCGACTGCAATGCAAACGGCGTGGACGATGCCATCGACATCTCCAGTGGCGGTTCCGCGGACTGCGATGGCAACGGCACGCCTGACGAGTGCGAGGTGGATTCCGATGGGGATGGCGCGATCGACGCGTGTGATGGCTGCCCCACTGATCCTGCGAAGATTGAGCCGGGCGCATGTGGCTGCGGCGTCGCGGAGACTGATAGCGACTTGGATGGCACTCCCGATTGCGCCGACGGCTGCCCGAGTGATCCGCTTAAGACTGATCCGGGCGCGTGCGGCTGCGGTAGCACGGAATCTGACACCGACTCTGACGGCACTCCCGACTGCACTGATGGCTGCCCAACGGATCCGTCGAAGACGAGTCCGGGTACATGTGGCTGTGGTGTTGCGGATACGGACAGCGACTCGGATGGCGCCGCGGACTGCAACGACGGCTGTCCGTCGGATCCGCTGAAGACGGCGCCTGGCGTGTGTGGCTGCGGTGTTGCGGACACGGATAGTGATTCCGATGGCACGCCGGACTGTAACGATGGTTGTCCGTTGGATCCGCTGAAGACGGATCCTGGCGTGTGCGGCTGCGGTGTTGCGGACACGGATAGCGATTCCGATGGCACGCCGGACTGCAACGATGGCTGCCCGTCGGATCCGTTGAAGACGGAGCCCGGCACCTGCGGCTGCGGTGTTGCGGACACGGATAGCGATTCCGATGGCACGCCGGACTGCAACGATGGCTGTCCGTTGGATCCGCTGAAGACCGATCCAGGCATCTGCGGTTGTGGTGTCGCGGACACCGACAGCGATTCAGATGCGACGCCGGACTGCAACGATGGCTGCCCGTCGGACCCGCTGAAGACGGATCCAGGCGTTTGCGGCTGTGGTGTCGCGGACACCGACAGCGATGCAGATGGGACGCCGGACTGCAACGATGGCTGCCCGTCGGATCCGCTGAAGACGGAGCCCGGCGTTTGCGGTTGTGGTGTCGCGGAGACCGACAGCGACTCAGATGGGTCGCCGGACTGCACCGACGGCTGCCCGTTGGATCCGCTGAAGACGGCGCCTGGTGCGTGCGGCTGCGGTGTTGCGGACACGGACAGCGACTCGGATGGCACCCCGGACTGCACCGACAGCTGCCCGTTGGAGCCGCTGAAGACGGCGCCTGGTGCGAGC
>CAIOCH010000278.1 GCA_903856525.1 uncultured bacterium
CTCGACCCGACGCACGTTCCACGCGCCCTCGGTCACGCTGCGATTGACCGTGCCCGTCGCAACATCGATGAGTTCGATGTGATTCCAGCCGCTGCGTTCGGTCATCCACAGGAGCTCGCCCGTCCCATCGAGCCAGTGCATCCAGACCTTGTTCGTGTAATCCACGAAGCTCGGATACGACTGCTCGGCAACCGTGCGCGCGGCGCCGGTTGCGACATCGATCGCCAGCACACGCACAACCTGGTGCCCACGCTGGTTGTAGAGAAACGCGATCTCGCGCCCGCCCGAGATAAAGCGTGCGCGGTCCAGCGACCACGGGTTCGGGCAGAGCGCGTGATCGATCGCGACCTCGCGCACGGCAAGCGTCGCGCCTCCGGGCGCCCGCTCCACGCGGAAGAGCCGCGGAGCCGGCCGGTCGATCTCGTCGCCCGGCTTCGTGTAGTCGAGCGTCTTCAGCTTCGGCTCGAGGCGATCCTTCGGCGCGGCCTCCACGATGTGCACCGGATGCCGCACGCCGCGGCGGACCTTCATGGCCACCACCGCATCACCCGCGGGCGCGATCCAATGTCCGCCAAAGTAGCCGTCGGTGTCGACGCCATCCGTGGTTCGGAACACTTCGCGCCCATCAGCGCGGATCACGAGATTCGGCCCATCCTGCGCGACCTCGATCGCCGGTGGCGACGCAGCGGGCGCATCGCCCTGCGTCTCCCGCTGCCCGTCGGTCTGGTCGACCGCCTCGGGCTCGCGTGCGGGTTCCCGCGCGGGCGCACGCTCGATCACCGCGGTCTTCTCGACATCGGCCGCGACGACATGCCCGAGCAGCTCGCCGTCGCCCGACTTCACCAGCCACGCGTGACCACCGAAGGTGTGCTGCCTGCGCTCGGCGCGCGGCGCCACGCGGCCGTAGCTGCGCTCGCTCCCCCGGGCATCGACCCACACGAGTTCGACCTCCTCGTCGAGCCTATTCGCAAAGACGATGCCGCTCGAGGGCCCCTGCCCGCGGCTCCGCGCCCGCCCGGGCCGCAGCCGCAGTTCGAGCGCGTCCCGCAGGGCCTTCGAGGCGTCCGAGTCACCCTCCGCCGACCGCTCGACGAGCGCACCCGTCGCAAGATCGAACACCGCCGGTCGCTCGACCGACTCGAACGACACGACGACCATCCCGCCTTCGACGACGACACCCCGCACGGGCAGCCGCTCCGCCGCAACGCCCTTTCCGTCCGCTGCCGACACCGCGATCCGCGACGCCGCCTCGTGATCGAAGAGCGGCTTCCTCCCGCTCGCGCGTGCATCGACGAGCCACCAGCGCCGCGCACCGTCCTTGGCCGTCTCGCAGTACCAGAGCCGCGAGCCATCGATCCAGGTGCGCGGCCCAACGGGATCGTGATAGAGCGCGGTCTGCGCCCCGATGCGGGCACGCGCGGCGTCGAGGCGAGTGCGCATGGAGGTGAGGGAGTCGTCGCGGACTTGCGATGATTCACCCTGGCAGAAGCCTGTCGAAGCCATCACTGCCGAGAGACCGAGGAACGCTGTCAGCACGATCAGAGAGTTGCGCATGCCCCGATGGTATGCGAACGGGTCACGCGACCGCAGCAGCATGAACGTCGCGCCTCGGAGTTCGTAAAGCATCGATGATTTCACATCGCGTGATGCGCGGCTGCGTGAACCCCAACACAACCGCAACGACATCCCTTGCACCGCGGTGACGATCCCTGAACGCGAGGTGGCGATCGTCACTCCCAGTTGCTCCGTCGCAGCATTCCGTCACACCCATCCAAGGAGTCCCAGATGAGTCTTCGTCGATCCCTTCCCCTGATCGCAGTCTCGATCGCCGCCTGCTTCGGCGCAGCCGCATTTGCGCAGTCGACCGCCGACTTCCGCGTCCTGCCCTACCAGATGAACCCCGCCCTCGATGGCATGCAGCTGACCTGGTTCACTGTCAGCGGCACTCCGGGCACGCTCACCGTCACGGGCCCTGGGCTCAAGTCGCCCGTCGTCCTTACGAGCACGCCCGAACTCGACCCCGTGCTCGACTACCAGATCTCCGCCGAGCTCACGGCAACTGGCGCGTTCCCCTTCAGTACCACCGCCATCTTCGAGTCACCGGGCGTACCCGCCCGCAACTGGCGCCATCGCATCAACGTGACCGGCCTGCAGGCCGACACCGAGTACTCGTACACCGTCACCCAGGGTGCGTCGGGCTACTCGAACACCTTCCGCACCGCGCCCACGGCGTCGAGCAGCCGCGCGCTGCGCTTCGTCGCCATCTCCGACAGCGAGACGCTCGTCCTCGGGCGTACACGCTTCCGCGAGTGGGCGCGCACCACGCCGCAGACACCCGGCAGCTCGGGTCGGCCAGCCGGAACCGGCCGCGGACGCGACCAGTACTTCCTCACCGAGACCGCGGGCTACCAGGAGAACATCAGGAACATCAAGTCGCGCAACGCCGACATGCTCATCTTCGCAGGCGATCTCATCGAGGGCACCTCGAACGAGTGCCAGCGGCGCTGGGATGAGTTCTGGCGCCACAACGCCGGCGAGTACAACGACCTCTTCAGCGGCATGCCCTTCGTGGCCGCCATCGGCAACAACTGCATCTACAACGGCGGCACCAACGGCTCGGCCAATCCCCTGGTCCAGTACGCCCGCAAGCAGTGGTCGTCGTACTTCGACTTTCCGGCCAACAACGATCCCGCCGCGAAGGACCTCTACTACCGCACCGACTACGGACCGATCAGCATCATCACGCTGTGCTCGGTCGGCGCGCTGGCTGCGAACGACAACGTTTCGCCTCCGCAGGGTCAGTACCTCAACGCGAACTTCCCCGACAACCGCGACACCAACCGGGCGTGGCTGCTGAACTACCCCTATGGCGACCTGCCCGACTTCAACATCGGCACCGCGCAGTGGAACTGGGCCGTGCAGGAGCTCGCCGCCGCACGCGCAGCCGGCCAGATCATCCTGGTCCAGTGGCATCACACGCCGTTCAGCCGCGGCATCCACGGCACCAGCGTGACCAGCACCCAGTCGGGCGAGGCGATGCGCATCTATGCGCCGCTCATGGAGCAGTACCGCGTGGCGGGCGTGTTCACCGGCCACAGCGAGGTGGCTGAGATGAGCTACTTCGACCTTGACAACGACGGCTACGGCGTGCACTTGTGGGATGTCGGTGCCGCGGGCGACGGCCTGCGCGGCGTGGAGGACGCCGCAGGCGCGACCGCTGCGGCGATCACCGCGTGGCGCGCCAACCCGCTCAACACCGAGGGCGCTGCCTGGACGCCGAACCCCCACCACCGCTGGTGCGCGGACCAGAGCGAGCCCGAGACATGGAACGGCAACCAGCTGCTCGGCGGCGGCAAGCACTACGGCTTCCTCGAGTTCGACGTCGAGCGCCTGGGCAACGGCGAGTTCCGCATCACCTACCAGAACTGGCACACCTTCCCGCTCAACAGCGGTGGCGCCGACTACACGGTCACCGGCTACGAGCTCCGCCCCTACAACAACCGCGTGGTGCTGCAGGGTCCGGCCAACAACCTGCGTCCCGTGACGATCGAGCCCACCTGCGCGCAGATCGACCTCAACCAGGATGCGCGCGTGGACGCCGCCGACATCGCCGTGCTCCTGGGCGGCTGGGGCACCGCCGCGGGCGACATCAACGGCGATGGCACCACCAACGGTGACGACCTCGGCTATCTGCTCGACGGCTTCGGAAGCGACTGCCGCGGCTGAGTCGCTCCGTCGGCTCGTCCATCCGAGCCATGCATGCAATCGAATTGCCCGCGGCGTCTGGAGTTCGCTCCGGACGCCGCGGTTTTTCGCATCCCACGCCGAGGGCTCGTGCGATCCGCGCCTTCGCAGGACGTTTTCCGCCCCCTCGCGGGCCGCAAACACTCACCTTGCGGCAAGTACACCGACCTCTGACCGCCGCTGATTAATCATGGGCTGCAATGCGTCTGTTTCAGCCGACTCGTGTCTCAATCCAAACCCGTAAGGAGTTCCCATGCGCACCCACTCCGCATTCGCCCTCAGCAGCGTCCTCCTCCTGTCCGCACCGAGCGTTGTTCTCGCTGGTGGAGGCGAAGCCCTTCCCCGCATCGGCGTCGGCGACGCGATCGGCGGCAACGCTGTCGTGCTCGTCCGGCCCGCAGCGGGCGCGGGCAGCGTCACAGTCGAAATCGCCACCGATCCGGCGATCAGCGAGATCGTCTCGACCCATACGCTCTCCATCGCCAACCCGCTCGTTCCCGGCAAGATCTACCTCTCCGGCCTCGCCCTCGGCCAGCGCTACTACGCGCGCGTGACCGACGGCGCGCTCACGCGCACCGCCACCTTCGCGACCGGTGCCGCGGCGATCGGCAACAACTCGGCCCCCGCGGGCGTGCGCTTCGGCGTCACCGGCGACTGGCGCGGCGATGTCGGCATCTTCAACGCGATCCTCAATGCCGACGAGCGCGGGCTCGACTACTTCGTCAAGCTGGGCGACACGATCTACGCCGATGTCGCCAGCCCCGCGGTGCCCGTGCCGCAGGCGACCACGCTCGACGAGTACCGCGCCAAGCACATCGAGAACTACACGCCCACGCACGGCATCGATCCGTGGGGCGAGCTCGCCGCCAGCACCCCGACCTTCTCGATGATCGACGACCACGAGGTCACCAACGACTTCGACGGCGGCGCGTTCTCGCCCAAGACCGGCTGGTACAACCAGGGCGACCTCTATGTGAACGGCCTGCAGGCGTTCGTCGAGAACAACCCGATGTTCCCCGCGACCTACCCCGCGCTGGGCGACCCGCGCGTCGACGGCCGGCCGATGCTGTACCGCTCGTTCCAGTGGGGCCAGCACGCGGCGACCTTCATGGTCGACGCGCGCAGCTTCCGCGACGCGAGCCTGCCCGAGGTGGTGAACCCGTTCGATCCGGTCGAGGTCGGGGCGTTCATCCAGGCGAGCTACAACCCCGCGCGCACCATGCTCGGCTACCCGCAGCTCGGCCTCCTGCTGCAGGACCTCGTCCGCGCCGAACAGGCCGGCGTGACCTGGAAGTTCGTGATGACCTCGATGCCGATGCAGAACTTCGGACCGCTCGCCGGCGAGGACCGCTGGGAGGGCTACGCCGCCGAGCGCGCGTACCTGCTGTCGCAGATCATGCAGCTGGGCCTGAAGAACGTGGTGTTCGTGACCGCCGACTTCCACGGCACGATCGTCAATGACCTCACGGTGCCGAACCCGGCGAATCCGACGCAGCAGCTCTTCACCGGCATGTTCGAGATCATCACCGGATCGGTCGCCTACTCGGCGCCCGCCGGTCCGACCTTCGCGCAGCTCGGCCTCGCGACCGGCGCGCTCAACGCGCAGCAGTACGCGTTCTACCAGACGCTTCCCAACCCGGCCAAGGACGCGTTCGTCGCGCAGCTGCTCGACGGCGTGATCACGGGCTACGGCTACTCGCCGACCGGCATCCAGGATCCGTCGATCAACGCGCAGTTCACCGTCGGCGGCCCGATCGCGGCGCACCACTACGGCTGGACCGAGTTCGACATCGACGCGCAGTCGAAGGCGCTCACCGTCACCACCTACGGCGTCGACTGGTACACGCCCGCGGAGGCGGCGGCGGATCCCGCGGCCATCATCGCGCGCCCGATCACGGTCCGGCAGCAACTGATGCTCACGCCGCGGCCAGGCGCCTGCGCGCAGGACCTCAACACCGACGGCACCGTGAACGGCGCCGACCTTGCGATCTTCTTCAACGCGTGGGGTGCATGCAGCAGCGGTGGCTGCCCTGCGGACTTCGACGCCGATGGCACGGTCGACGGCGATGACCTCGGATTCCTCCTCGGGAACTGGGGCGACTGCTGAATCACACGCCGCGCAGCGAATCGGTGTCGCGAACGCTCACCGAGCCCCGCGGTTCCAGTGACGCTGACGATGTGTCTCGGCAGGCGCTGCGGCCGTGAACATATGGCACCGAATTGACCGAGGGGCAACCGAGTCCGCACATGCGCCGACGATGCTGCGCCCATGAGCAGTCAGCATCCTGCTCTGTCTTTCAGTCGCGACCGTCGCCACCTCCAGGGGCGACGGTCGCGCTTTTGGCGAAGGTCTTCCAAGGGACAGCGGCGATGATGGGGTTCAGGCCGGCATGATTGCAGCCCCAGATACGACGCGGCACCCCGCATGCGTGGTTCCGCCGTCGGCACGGGAGCGCGAGGCCTTGCCGCAAGTGAACCGAAAGCACGCGAGATCCACGTAGCCGCAGGTTGTCGTAGCGCACACGATCGGAGAACCCACTTGCGTCAACACGCCTGCACATGCATCATCGCGGTGACCCCGCCAATCGCCCTCGCGGCGGCCTCTGTCTCCATGGCGCGGGCAGACATCGTCGTGTTCGACGAAGCGAGCGACGGCGATGCCTCGGACGACCGCTTCGCCCCCACCATGGTCGGGCTTGCGGCCGGAGTGAACACCATCCGCGGGTCCTTCGGGCAGTCGCCGACGATCGATGTCCACGACCTCGACTACATCAGCTTCACGGTTCCCGAGGGATTCCAGCTCGAGACCTTCATGCTGCAGTCGGCGAGCGTCGGCGGCGCATTCAGCTTCGTCGGTCTGCAGGCAGGGCCGATCATCACGATCCCGGCCAACTGGACCTCGATCGAGACGCCGCTCCTCGGATGGGCGCACTTCGGCACTGCCGATGTCGGGCAGGATCTCCTCGCTTACATGAGGGTGTCGCCGGGCTCCGTTGGATTCAGCGGGCCGCTCCAGGCGGGCACGTACGCGCTCTGGATCATGGAGTTCAACACCGAAGTGCACACCTACTCGTTCGGGCTCGGTGTGACCGCGGTACCCGGTCCCTCGGGCCTGGCGGCCGCCCTCGCCTTGGGCGCGATCCGACGCCGCCGCGACCGACGTTGAAACGACGCTGTCAGAGAGACTTGAGGAAGGCGATCAGCGCCGCACGGTCCGCCGCGGTCATCGCGGTGAACCGATCGCGAGCTTGCTGCGCCTCGCCCCCGTGCCAGAGCACGGCCTCCTCGATCGAGCGGGCGCGGCCGTCGTGCAGAAGGCGCGTGTGGCCGTTGACCGTCTCGATCAGTCCGATGCCCCAGAGCGGCGGCGTGCGCCACTCGCGGCCGTTCGCGTCGCCGTCGCGGCGGTCGTCGGCGAGCCCCTCGCCCATGTCGTGCAACAGCAGGTCGGTGTAGGCGTGGAACTCGACGCCGCGGAGCAGCTCGATGGGCGACGATTCGCCCGAGCGGAGCGTGGGCACGTGGCACTTGGCGCAGCCCGCGTCGGCGAATAGCGAGCGGCCGCGCTCGACCTCGGGCGTGCCCGCCCCGCGCTGCGCGGGAACGGCGAGCACGCGGCAGTAGTGGGCGATGCGCGCCACCTTGTGGGAGTCGGCCTCGGGCTCACCGCCTGAAGGCGCGTCGATCGCCTGCGCGTCGGTCGGGATCTCCCGCGGATGCGCCGGGTTCGTGATCCCCATGTCCGCCGCGAGCGCCGCCATCACCTGCGCGTCGAGCGTGGGCTGCGATGCCTTCCATCCAAAGCGCCCGACCCGCGGCACCGAGGGCGACACGATGTGCGCGCGACCGGAGATGCCGTCGCCGTCGCGATCGTCGGGATCTGCGAGCGCCAGGATCGTCGTGTCATCGACCGCCTCGAGCAGGCCGCCTCCGATCAGTTGCGGCCCGATGCGCAGCGACATGCGCAGTGCACCGAGCGGACCGTACGCGGGGTGCTCGAGCCTTGGCACGAGCCGCGCGAGTTCGTACCCGCTTCCGTCGGGGTAGCCGCCACGCTCGATGCGTTCGTCGAGCGCAAGCGCGGCCTCAGGCGCGACGCCGGGGATCGCCTGATCCTGGATCTGCGCGCCGTACACGGGGTGCGGCGCGCCATCGGCATCACGCGGACTCACGAAGAGCACCGCGCCGAGTCCCAGCTCACCCATCGTCAGCGGCGGGCGCCCCCGCCCATCGTCGGGGTGGCAGGCGCTGCATGAGTTCGCGTTGAAGAGCGGTCCCAGGCCATCGCGCCCCGCGGCACTCGCGGGAGCAACCACCCAATTGTCGCGGAAGAACGAGTTGCCCACGCTGAAGGCGCGGCGATCCTCGCGGGAGATGCCGAGAATCGGCAGACTGAACGCGTGCGGTCCCGTGGCGTCCACCGTCGCAGGTCCGCCGAGGCGGGCGGCGTCGGCGGATGCGGCGAGCGGACGCGCGGCGCCGGCTGTCGCATCGATGGATCGCGCGACATCGGCTTCCGCGAGCGCCGCTGCGAGTGCGATCCATACGGTCATCATCCCTGAGGCGCTCATCCCTGCGGCTCCGCGGGGAGTTCGTAGCCGAGCAACCGTGCGGCGGCATCCAGCTCCTCGCCAAGCACTTCCAGCGCCTCGAGCGCCGCGACGAGTCGCTTGCGCGCGGGATCGTCATCCGCCGCGCGCATGGCGCGGTCGAACGGCGCTGGAATGGCCTCGACGGCGGCGATCGCTGCATCGAGCGCCGCGGCGAGCGACTTCGCCCGCGCCGCGTCGCGCCCACGCACCACCTCGATCGCGCCAGAGTCGCGCACCACCAGCGCGATGCCGCGGATGTTGGCCTTGAAATCGCGGTCCGTGGTGTCGCTGAAGCAGCTGTGCTCCTCCTCCTGGTCGCGCGTTTCGAGCGCGACCGCAAGTCGCTCGCCGGACATCTCGAAGCCCGCGAGCAGCACAGGCCCGATGAGGATCGCCCGCATCGCACGAGGATCGGCAATGAACCGCGCGCGGTGATCGCCGCGATGGTCTGCGCTGTCGTCCGAGCCCGCTCCGTCAGGTCCCGCACTGGCCCACGCACGATCGAGTTTGGAGAGGTCCTCGCACAGCATGTCGGTGACCTCGAGCAGGAACTCGCGCCGCCGCGCGGCGTAGAGGCTCGATGCGTCGACAAAGTCGCCCACGGGCCGTGCACCAGGGCCGTCGTCCGATAGATCCACGCCCCACAGCATGAACTCGATCGCGTGCCAGCCCGTGCACACATTGGTCTCCCCGCCACGCTGGTTGTGCAGGCGGAGGATCGCACGCCCGAGCGCGGGGTATCTGGCTGTATCGCGGATGATGCCCGTGTGCGCCTCGGGATCCGCGGGCTCGATGTAGGCCTCGTCCACGGGCCACGCGTTCACGAAGGTCTCGACGCCGCCGCGGCGGGTGTCGATCGGCCCGTTGCCGAAGCGGAACGCCTCGGTGCGTCCGTAGGCGTCGCGGGCGGCGATCCACGACTCGCGGGCACGCGCGAGGCCCGCATCCGTAGGCGCCTCGCAGAACGCACGGATCGCCGCGCGCATCGACTTCGCGGCCCGCAGCGTGTCCGCGTACTCGGCGGATACGAGCTCCGCGTACCTCTGTACGCAACGGGCCACGACGTCGGCGTCGGCGAACGCAACGGGTGCGGCGGACTGGACCGGCACCAGGCTCAGGACGGCTGCAGCAAGGGACATGATCGTCATGACTGCATCACACCACCGAGCGCGACATAGCGCGTGCACCATCGACGCTTCACACCGATTCTGAACGATGCGTTCATGAAGCGGCCACGCGTCGCGCGGATTCTCCGCACCATGTCTCCCGCAGCCGCCGCCCTGCTCGCCGCCTCGCTTGCCACCTTCCCGCGCGCCGCGAGCGTCCCGTCGGTCGAATCCGCATCAACCCCCATCGCACATGCCGCCGCATCGGACGCCGAGCTCGCCGAGCGCATGCTCACCTGCGTGGTGAGCGTGACCAGCTACCGCCGGGTACCTACGACGCCGTCGCCGACCGGTCGCTGGGAACTCGCTGACGAGTCGCCGTTTCCCGGCTTCATGCGCAATGTGGTGGCCACGGGCATGGTGGTGTCCGCCGACGGCACCATCCTCTGCTGCCGCTCGCCTCTGCTCACCGACGAGGGCGGCCTCGCGGAGATCGTCGACATCGAACTCTCGACGGGCACCCGTTACGAGGCGGAAATCCTTGCAAGCGAGCCCACCATCAACCTCGCGGTCCTACGCGTAAAGTGGCCCGAGGGCACCACTGCGCCCGGCGAGCTCACAGTCATCGATCGCGGCGGCGCCGAGCGCCTGCGCCCCGCGGATCGCGTGATCGCCATCGGCGATCCGTTCGGGTCGGCGCGCACTTTCGCGCCCGGCGTGGTGATGGCGCTGCCCGCCACCGCCTGCTACCAGTCCGACCTCACGGGCTCGCTGGTGCACGCGAGCATGGCGATCGCACCCGGTGCGGTGGGCGGCGCGCTCGTCGACGACGCCGGCAAGGTCGTGGCGATGCTGGTGCCGCAACCCCAGCTCTCGCCTGAGGTTCGCACCGAGCCGCTTCCCTACGTGACCTACGCGATGCCCCTCGAAACCGCATTCGGCGTGGCCGAAGCGCTCAAGGCCAAGCGCACCAACGACTCGCCGTGGATGGGCTTCTCCGTGCTATCACGCGAGGAACTGCGCGCGCGCGTGGGCGATGCGGCGTACGAGGCGATGCCCAAGCCCGAGCACGGCATCTACGTCGACGACATGTACTCGACCGGACCCGGGACGAAGGCGGGCGTCCAGCGCGGCGACTTCCTCACCGAGGTCAACGGCGCGCGCATCGTGAACGTCGTCGACTTCCAGCAGGCGCTCTACTACAACTTCGGCGGCACGCCGGTGCAGATCAAGGTCGTCCGCGGCGGCAAGGCGCTCGACCTGATGATCCGCATCGAGAAGCGTCCTGCGGATGCGAACCGCCGCTGAACGCGACCCACACGCGCCGTTCGCGCGCGGCTTGCGAAATCGAGAATCAACGCTGACTCGGCCGCAATCGGCGGTTGACACGGAAACGCGACCGTGCGTCGCGGTCAGGGTGTGTCTTGCCCTGTCCGCGTGCCCAGTTGTTTCCAAGATTTCACGGAGTCGCTCAGAACCATGTCCCGCACCACCATCAGTATCGCATCGTCGATCGCCCTCGCGATCACCGTCGCCTCGAGCGCGCAGTCGCTCGTCACCGGCCCGAGCTCGTCGGCAACCCCGTACGTCCGCGCCCACAACGGCTACCCGGTCGACATCCACTCGATCCTCACCGTCGGCGACTTCGTCAACTTCAAGCCGGACGGCATCTCGCCGTACTACTTCTGCGGCATCCCCGACGGCATGGGCGCCTACCTGAACAACGACGGCACCATGACCGTGCTCGTGACCCACGAGTACGCCACCAACAACGGCGGCAGCGTTCCCCGCGCCCACCACCCGGCCGGCTTCTCGAACGGCGCGTTCACCAGCCAGTGGAAGATCAACATCACCCCGGGCGCCGACTTCCTCAAGGTGATCAGCGGCGAAGACATGATGAACTCCGTCCAGACCGTGACCAACGGCTCGGGCGGCTCCCTCTACACCATCCAGCGCTTCTGCTCGGCGGATCTCGCCGAGGTCAGCGGCCTCTACAACCCGGCGTCGGGCCTCGGCACCACCGAGCGCATCTTCTTCTCGGGCGAGGAGGCCTCGGGCCCGGGCCGCGTGATCGCGACCGGCATCAACGAGCGCATCGGCGTCGAGCTCGTTCCCTTCAACACGCTCGTGGGTGCGTGGGAGAACATCTGCGTGCGTCCGATGGCGAGCGACAAGACCGTCGCGATCGGACTCTCCGACGGCAACGCCAACCGCGTGTTCCTTTACGTCGGCGACAAGCAGTCGACCGGCTCGATCATGGAGAAGGCCGGCCTCACCAACGGCACCGGCTACGGAATCCAGGTGCAGGTCAAGGGCACGAATGTCGCGAGCGAGAGCCGCGACTTCTGCTTCAACGCCAGCGTGACGCCCCGCTACAGCGGCGCCTTCACCCTCGTGCAGGGCAACGCCGGCACCACCTTCCTCCGTCCCGAGGACGGTGCGTGGGATCCGGCGAACCCCGCCGACTTCTACTTCGTGACCACCGACCGCGTCGACTCGACGAACTACGGCGGCACGCAGGTCGGCCGTTCGCGCCTCTTCCGCATGCGCTTCAGCGACGTCAACAACCCGCTCGCCGGCGGCACCATCGAGGCGCTCCTCGACGGCACCGATGTCATGGAGATGGGTGACAACCTCACCGTGTACAACGACATCCAGGGCGGCACCCGCGTGATCCTCACCGAGGATCCGGGCAACAGCCCGCAGAACGCCAAGACCCTGCTCTACACCGTCGCGACCGACACGCTCGAGGTCATCATCGAGAGCGATCGCGCCCGCTTCGGCGACTGGGGCGGCGTGGCTGCGGTCGCTCCGTTCAACCAGGACGAGGAGAACTCGGGCGTCATCGACGCGCGCGACACCCTCGGGCTCGGCTGGTTCATCCAGAACATGCAGGCGCACTACAACATCACCGGCGAGCTCGCGCAGGGCGGACAGCTCTCCGCGTACTTCTGCCCGAGCTGCGTCGGCTCGTCGATGGCCGACCTCTCGACCCCGCTCGACGGCGTGGTCGGTGGCGACGACCTCGCTGCACTTCTCAACGCGTGGGGCACCAGCGGCGGCCGTGCCGACGTCAACCGCGACGGCATCGTTGGTGCGGATGACCTCGCGCTGGTCCTCAACGGCTGGAACCAGAACTGATCGCACGGCGGGGACGTGGCCGATCCCATCGGCCGCGTCGCCCCGTTCCGCTCCGACCATCCGATCATCGCATCGCTCCACCGCCCTGGCTTGTGCCAGGGCGGTGTTGTTGTCGGGGCATGGCGCGAATGCCGTAGGATGGCACCGTGCGAGTCGCCCCCGCAGAGCCCGACACCCCCGCCCCACCCACCGCGCGCCTGCGCGATGCGCTCGAGGTACTCAACACGCCGTTCCGCTTCGCCCAGGATGCGATGCGGTTCCCGCGCAGCGAGGGACGCATGGCGCGGCGCATCGAGGCGCAGCTCGCGCGCGGCACGCCGATCGTGGTCTACAGCGCGCCCAAGACGGCGTCGACCGCGGTGGCCGCGGCGCTCGACCGCACGCCGGGCATCGAGACGGTCAAGGTGCACTTCCTGCAGCCCCAGCACTTCTGGGCCGGGCCGCTGCAGCCCAAGGTGGCGCAGAGCGGCCTGCTGCGCCACCGCGCCATCGAGCAGCGGCCATCGCGACGGCTGCTGCTCGAGAGCGACCGACCACTGCGCATCGTGTCGGTGGTGCGCGACCCGATCGCGTTCAATCTCTCCAACTACACCTACTTCGGCCGTGCGTACTGGATGCGCACCTTCTGGCGCTCGGCGCCGTGGCTGGCCACGCAGCGGCTGATCGCGCACTTCCTGGCGACATTCCCCCACGCGTCATCGAGCCTGTGGTGGACCGAGGAGTTCGCGCGCTCGACGGGCATCGATCCGTTGCGCGAGGGCTTCGACGCTGAACGAGGCTGGCAGCGCTACCAGCGCGGGCGGTTCGACTGCCTGGTGCTGCGCGCAGACATCGCCGACGTCGACAAGCACGCGGCGCTGGCCGCGTGGACGGGCACCGACATCGCCAAGGTCGAGCGCGAGAACCTCAACGACTCGCAGTCGGCACCCGGCGTGTACGAGCGCATGAAGGCGGCGATCGGCGGCCAGCGCGACTACATCGCGCGCATGCTCGATCTTCCCGCGACGCGCGTGTTCTTCACGTCCGCGCAACGCGAGGCGATCCGCGGCCGCTGGTGCGATTGAGTTGCTGCGCGTCCGCCAGCCCGGTCGATCCCAGTTCGGTCAGACCACGCGCCGATCCGCACGCCCTACTGCCTGCGCGCGAGGCCGCCGTTGAGGATCCAGCCCATCGCGGCGCGGTCGAGTTCGGTCCAGCGGTCGTCCCACATGTAGCGGTTGAGGCGCGGGAACTCACCCTCCATGGCGCGCTCGATCTTGGCGTGCACGGCGCGGTCGGCGGCGGTCGACTCGCCCGACGCGATCCGCTCTCCGTAGGGAAGCAGCTCGCGCTTGAGCTGCACGTAGCGGGCGCTCATGCGGCGGAACTCGTCGAACCTCCGCTCCTTGGCGAGCTTCATGAACGGCTCCTCGCCCTCGGCCACCTCGACGGGCGGCGGCGCGGGGAGGCCGAGGTCGGCGATGATGCGGCGCGACTCGGCGACCGCGGCCGTTTC
>CAIOCH010000279.1 GCA_903856525.1 uncultured bacterium
GGCGCCATGCACCTGCGCCGCGCTCCACCGAGCGATCGTGTTCCTGTGCAAGCGCCCCGTCGGCCTCGGCACGCTCCGGTGCGCCGCTCAGCCAGCCGACCATCGAGAGGAGCGCCTCGAACGGCAAGACTCCCCGCGGTGGCATCAATGCGATCGGTGGCGTGATCGCCGGCGAGGCCTGTGAAGTGGCCGAGTCTGACGGTCCAGCCGTCCGCTTCCGCCGTTCCCGATTGTGCGGCGGCGGTGTCGCAGCGGCCCATGCCTGCAACTCCTGCAACCGAATCGCAGAGCCGACGAGGCTCATCGCGCGGACGCAGAGATCCTGAGAGTGTCGACCGTGGAAATCGGCTGCAGATGCGGAGTCTGGACCAGTGGATCTCGGTCCCAGCGCCTCGGCCAGCAGCTCATGGTCAGGCTCACCCCGCAGGATGCCGCTCACATACTCGAGCAGCGCCGTTTGGATGGACTCCGTGCTGGACGCTGCGGAGCCGATTCCCGCGCCGGCATGGAACCGTCGATCGGAGGCGGCCATGGCGAGCGCGAGGTCGATCGTCGGACCGATTGCGCGCTCCAGCTGTTCGTGCACGAGAGTGCGATCGAGCCAGTACGGGCGGTCGGTGCCGATTCGCGAGGGATCGAACTCCTCCGCCAGAGAGCGCGCGTCGTGCACCATGATCGCGTCATAGAGCGCCACCCGCTGGCGCTGTGCGAAGCGCAGAACCTCCGGAGCGCGCTCCGCGATCCACGCGGCGGCGATCCGATGCACCAGTTCCGAGGACCGCCGTCCGATCTCCGAACTCTGTATCCGCGTGCCCTCTCCGCCAAGCAAGGAGCGGAGCAGAAGGGTGTTCTCGAGAATCGTGAGGCGGCCGGATGGTGACGACCCGGAGGTCGATTCAGCCCTCGCACTCCCAGTGGATGGGGCGGTTCCCGTCGACCAAGGCCGCGCGGCGCTGAAGGCGAGCCATCGCGGCGTGCTCCCATCGCGGTCGCTACCGAGCGAGTCGATCAAGACGGCAGCGTCGGCGGCCGCGAGCAGCGGACGTTGGCGTCGCGCAGCTCCCACTTCGCGCACGGCTCGTTCCGCAGCCCGGATCGACGGCGTGGAGTGCTCGCTCGCGTCGAACTCGGCCAACACGGCCCTGCGCGCACCCTCCAGTACGTTGCTCGGTGCGTCGGCCGTGTCCACGAAGTGCGTCGCGTAGATCCATGTGAGCAGTCGCTCCGATTCCGATCGCGCGCAGGCGTGCAGTGTGCGGAGATGGTCGAGCCAGATCTCCACGGGACTTTGCGAACCAAGCCGGGGTTCGGCGGGAAACTCCAGCTCCAGAGCTGCATGCATGTGCCGTGCGATCGCCTCGAAGTAGGCGCGTGGCTGGGCCAGGATCTCGTGTCGGACGCGCAGGTCGGATGCCACCGACTTGACGGGTGCGGGGAACTTCAGGCACTGCGTCCGTGGCTCGGTGCGCGGTTTGGCGTACTTCCCGAGCCGCGAAGCTGCCGCGCTCTCGAACGAGGTGGGGAGTTTCCAGAATGCACTCATATGGTGTGGTGGTGATCCGACATCCGTGCCGTGCGCGGGCTGGTGCTCCCAGGCTCCTGAATGGACCTCACGCGGGAGGCCGCGTGCAGAGCCGCGATTCCGCGGCGGCGAGGAGCCACC
>CAIOCH010000280.1 GCA_903856525.1 uncultured bacterium
GAGTGAAGGCAGCGCGCCAAATCGCCGCGCTGCGGGGGCTTGGTTCGGTTCAATGCGCGCCGGCAGGCGTGCGGGCGCCGCTGCATCCTGCGGCGGCGGGCAATCCGTCGACCATGGGCAGCGTGAGGCCCGCCTGGTCCTGGTACTTGCCCTTCTTGTCGGCGTAGCTGGTGGCGCACACGCGGTCGGCCTTGAGGAAGACCATCTGCGCGATGCCCTCATTGGCGTAGATCTTGGCCGGCAGTGGGGTCGTGTTGGAGATCTCGATGGTGACCTTGCCGCGCCATTCCGGCTCGAGCGGGGTCACATTGACGATGATGCCGCAGCGCGCGTAGGTGGACTTGCCAACGCAGATGGCGAGCACATCGCGCGGAACGCGGATCTCCTCGACCGTCTCGGCGAGGGCGAATGAATTGGGCGGGATGACGATGTGGTCGCGACCGGTCTGGGCCGTGTCGATGGTGACGAACAGGTCGTTGGTGAAGTTCTTCGGATCGACGATGGCGGTGCCGCCGCTCGTGGCGTTCGTGAAGATCTTGAACCTGGTGCCGACGCGCACGTCGTACCCGTAGCTCGAGACACCGAAGCTGACCACTCCTGGCCGCTTCTCGTTCGACGCGAAGGGCTCGATGTGCACGAGCTCGCGGATCTGGGTGTCACTCAATACTGGCATGCAGCACACCGGACGCGAGCCCCACCGGCTCGCACGGTCCCGATCGAGCGCGCCACCATGCGTTGCTCGTTCAGGTGCTTGTGTGTCAGGTCGCCAATCCTTGCGGCCTGTTGCCTCTCACGGGTCACTCTCATGCGCGGCCGAGTCGGTCAGACGGGTTCGCCGACTGTTTGCGGCGGCTGGCCTCATCTGGACTGACCGACCTCTGATGCACGCCTGGCTCCGCCCGCACTGTTGCGGGTTGACTCCAGAGTTCACTTCGAAGGGTCGGCGCGAATACCTTGTCAGGGTTGCCGAACGGCTCGACAGGCCTGAAAGGTCCGAGAACTTTCGATGTAAACGGGGTAGACGACCGAACTGATCCACCAGTCGTCTGAACCCGATCCTACCCCAACCTATTGGGGTCGCAAGGGAGAACCACCCCAAGAGATTGTTCTTTTCGAACTTTTTTGGATCCTGTTGGAATTGTGGTAGCCGCGTCAAAATGACGCCCCGCCTTGGGGCTCGGCATGTCCGAGTCTGCGGGGTGGGAACGGTACTTCCCCGGGTCAACTGACAGAAGCCGAAGCCGTGTCGGTGGAAAACCTGTGCCGCGCATATGCAGGTGCACAAGGGCGACTTCTCTGGACAAGCGTCGTGCTTTCCGCACAGCCGCCGCGGAGCCGTAGGATCGGCGCCGTGACGCTTCCAGCCGACATCGACCCCAGCCTGCTCGACCGACTCACCGATGCGCAGCGTGAGGCGGTGTGCCATGGGGAGGGGCCGGCGCTGGTGCTTGCGGGCCCTGGCTCGGGCAAGACCCGCGTCATCACCCGCCGCATCGCCGCCCTCATCGAACGCGGCGTACCGCCGTGGCAGATCCTCGCCCTCACCTTCACCAACAAGGCGGCGGGCGAGATGCGGGAGCGCGTGTCGCAGCTCGTCGCCCGCGAGGATGGCTCGCGGACGGGGCTCGTGGTCTCCACGTTTCACTCGCACTGCGCCGCCATCCTGCGCCGATTCGGCGATCGCGTCGGACTCCAGCCCGGATTCTCGATCTACGACGCAGGCGACCAGAAGGATGCGATCAAGTCCGCGCTCGAGGAGGCCAGTCTCTCGAGCACGCAGTGGACGCCGGCAAGCGTGCTGGCGGAGATCTCCGACGCCAAGAACAAGCTCCGCGATGCGGCGGCGTACCTCGCCGAGGCGAACGACTTCTGGACCCGCTCGGTGGCCAAGGCCTACAAGGCCTACGAGGAGACGCTGGCGCGGTCGAACGCGGTGGATTTCGACGACCTGCTCCTCAAGGTCGCGCTCCTCCTCCGCAACGACGCCGAGGTGCGCGAGACCCTGCAGAACCGCCACCGCTGGGTGCTGGTCGACGAGTACCAGGACACCAACCACGCGCAGTTCGTGATCGCGCACGCCCTCGCCGAGCGCTCGCGCAACCTGTTCGTGGTGGGCGACCCCGACCAGTCGATCTACGGCTGGCGCGGCGCCGACATCTCCAACATCCTCGAGTTCGAGGAGCAGTTCCCGGGCGCGCGCGTGATCCCGCTGGGGGAGAACTTCCGCTCCACCTCCCACATCGTGGCCGCGAGCGCCGCGCTCATCGCCCACAACCGCCGCCGCAAGCACAAGGAACTCACCACGGGCCTGGGCGAGGGCCTCCCCGTGCGCATCCTCAAGGCCAACGACGAGCACGAGGAGGCCGACCGCGTGGCGGACATGCTCGCGGAGCGCGCCGCTGCGGGCGTGCCGTGGCGCTCCATGGCGGTGCTCTACCGCATGAATGCGCTCTCGCGCGTGGTCGAGGATGCACTCCGCCGCCGCAACATCCCCTCGACCGTGGCGCGCGGGACTGCGTTCTACGACCGCAAGGAGATCAAGGACGCGATGGCGTACCTGCGCGTGTGCGCCAATCCGCGCGACGAGGTGTCGTTGCGGCGCATCATCAACACGCCCGCGCGCGGCATCGGCGACACGAGCGTGCGCAAGATCGAGGCCTACGCCGTGTCGAACGGGCTGCCGCTGATCTCCGCCTTCGCGCAGGCGGCCAACGCCGGCATCGTGTCGGGCAAGATCGGCAAGGCAGTCGACGGCTTCGTGGCCATGGTGCGCGACTTCGCGCGGTCGCTCGACGAGCGGGTGCCGGGCGACCTCGCGTCGTTCGTGTCGGAGGTGCTCGAGACGAGCGGCCTCGACAAGCTCGATGATCACTCCACCATCGACGAGCGCGAGCGCGTGGCCAACCTCGAGGAACTCGTGTCGGCCGCCGCGCAGTTCCGGCTGCCCGACGACGATCCCACCGCGGATGGCGGGGATGATTCCGGAGAGGGGCTTGGCGCGCAGCTCCCCGCGCAGCCCACGCTCGGCGACGCCCTACGGCTGTGGCTCGAGTCGGTGTCGCTCGTGGCCGATGCGGACGCCATCGACCCCGAGCAGGGGAGCGTCACGCTCATGACGCTGCACGCCGCCAAGGGACTCGAGTTCGACACCGTGGCGGTGATCGGCGTCGAGAACGGCCTGCTTCCGCACATGCGCGCGGCCAACGAGGGCGAGGACGGCATCGAGGAGGAGCGCCGCCTGCTCTTCGTGGGCATGACACGCGCCGAGCGCCAGCTGCAGGTGAGTTCCGCCGCCGTGCGCACCGTGCGTGGGGTGCGCCAGGCGTCGATCGAGAGCGAGTTCCTGCGCGAGATCCCAGCCGCGAACTGCGCGCGCACCGACCTCACCGAGCGCTACGCGGGCGGCCGCATCGAGTACGACGACCCCGACGCGTTCGGCGACATGGACGTCGGCGAGATGTTCCCCATCGGCTCCATGGTGCGGCACCCGATCTTCGGCATCGGCAAGGTCGAGTACCTCGCCCGCGGCTTCGGCGGCACCCGCGCCCGCATCGCCTTCCGCTCGGTGGGCCTCAAGACCCTCATCGTCGAGCACGCGAAGCTCAGCCGGGCGTGATGGGACGAGGGCAGTGGCGTTGCCGGGAGTGACTGGCGTGAGCCTGCGAAGACCTCGGGTGCCCGTCAGTCGCCGCGAAGCGGAGACGTGGATTGGGCGGTCGCGCCTGCGGGCGCTCCCTCTGGTGGAGAGGGTGGTTGTCGACTTCCAGGTGGTGACGGTGGGAGTGACTTGCACGAGCCTGCGGAAGTCTCGGGTGCCCGTCAGTCGCCGCGGAGCGGAGACTGCGGAACGTTGGACGCGAGCCTTCGATGCCTCGGGGTCCGAGGGCCGGGATGGCTATGCCGCGTTGCGCACCGGGGTCGCGGCGAGGGCCGACATGGCGTCGAAGGCGGCGGCCTTGTAGAGCTCGGTGAGCGTCGGGTAGTTGAGGCACATCTCGGCGAGGTGCTGGATGCCGTGGCCCGACTGGATGGCGAGCTGGCCGAAGTGGACGAGTTCGGTCGCGTCTTCGCCCACGACCGACACGCCGAGCAGCGCGCGCGTGCGGCGATCGAAGACGGCCTTGAGCAGCCCCTGGTCGTCGCCGAGCATGCGCCCCCGCGGGTTATCGCGGTAGTGGGCGCGGCCGACCACGATGTCGCGGCCGCCGCCGTGGGCCTCCAATTCGGTGAGCCCGACGGCGCCGATGGCGGGGATCGTGTAGATGCCCATTGGCACCGCGTCGGCGATGCGCGTGAGGAACGGGATGCCGAACATGTGGCACGCCGCCACGCGGCCCTGCTCCATGCTGGTGGAGGCGAGCGCGGGGAACCCGATCACATCGCCGGCGGCGAACACGCTCTGGCAGGCGGTGCGGTAGTGCGCGTCGACCTTGATGTTGCCGCGCTCGTCGGGCGTGACGCCGATCCGCTCGAGGCCGAGCCCGCGGGTGTTGCCGTTGCGGCCAAGCGACCAGAGCACGCAGTCGCTGTCGATCTTGGAGCCGTCGTCGAGGGTGGTCCGCGCGCGGTCGCGGTCGATGCCCTCGACGGATGTGACGCCGTGGCCAAAGCGCAGGTTGATGCCCACGTCCTCCATGCCGTGCACGAGCACGCGGCGGATCTCCTCATCCAGGAAGCGCATGATCGTGTCGCGCGGCTCGATGAGCGTGACATCCACGCCGAGCTCGGCGAAGATGCTCGCGTACTCGCTGCCGATCACGCCTGCACCCACCACGGTGAGCGAGTGCGGCATGGTCTCGAGCTCGAGGATACCGTCGGCGTCGACGATCGCGGGATGGCCGAAGTCGACGTTCCTCCCGCGCGCGGGCGACGAGCCGGTTGCCACCAGGATGAACTCGGTGGTCAGGAGGTGCGAGGAGCCGTCGTCGCAGGTGACGCGCACGGTGTTCGCGTCGACGATCTCGCCGCGGCCGTGGATGATCTCCACGCCTGAGCCCTCGAGCCGCTCCTCGATGTGGTCGTGCTCCTCCATCTGCACCAGCGTGCGCCGCGCCATGAAGCGCTGCATGGAGATGCCCTTGGGCATGATGTTCTCGTAGCCGGGGATCGGCCGGCGACGCAGCGCGCTCGCCACGAGCGCGGTCTCGCGCAGCACCTTCGACGCCACCGTGCCGGTGTTCACCATCGCGCCGCC
>CAIOCH010000281.1 GCA_903856525.1 uncultured bacterium
AGCCGCAGGTAGTCGGCGCCCGAGCGCAGGAGCTCGTCGCGCACGAGGTCGGGCGCGCCCAAGCGCGTGCGCGAGGTGCCGAGGAACGCGCGTCCCGTCTCCGCCTCGCGGGCGCGCACGAAGCCTGCGCCGAGCGGCCGCGTCTCGGCCGGGTCGAGGAGGTGCAGCACCATCGCGTCGTGCCGCTGCGCGGTGCTGCGGATGGCGGCGATGGCGTCGGGATCGTGGAGGTCGGAGAGGATGACGAAGAGGCTCGCCCGCGTGGCGCGCGCCGCGGTCTGCCGCAGACGCTCGCCGAGCGAGGTTCCCTCCGCGAAGTCGTGGGCGCGCAGGGGTTCGAGCGCATTCCAGAGATCATTGCGCGACAGGCTCGCCGCGAGCGGCACCGATCGCTCGCCCGCGCCCACCACCGCGACGGGACTCATGCGCCGCTGCGCCACCAGGCCGAGCGCCGACGCGATCCACACGGCGAGGTCGTGCTTGGTGCGCGCGGCGCTGGACACGGCCATCGACGCCGAGGTGTCGACCACGAGGTAGGCGCTCGTGCGCTTGAGCGCCTCGTACTCGCGCACGAAGGCGCGGCCGGTGCGCGCCGTGAGCCGCCAGTTGAGGAGCCGCACCGAGTCGCCGGGGATGTACGGCCGCGAGCTCGCGTACTCGAGTCCGCTGCCCACGAGCCGCGAGGTGTCGCTGCCGAACGCAAGGTCGTCGGCCAGGCGGCGGATGACGATGTCGAAATCACCGCGCGCGAGCGACTCGGGCGCGGGCAGGTCGAGATCGGTGCTGTTTCCTGCGGAAATCACGGGTGCGGCGCTGGGGTCGAGGCTGCGGACTGGTTCACGCCATGCGGGCGAGCAGCTGGTGCAGCACGCCCTGCGCCGTCTTGCCCTGGGCGAGCGCCTCGTAGGTGAGGCGCATGCGGTGCAGCACCACGTCGTCGGCGAGCGCGAAGATGTCCTCGGGGATCACGTAGTCGCGCCCGTGGATGAAGGCGCGCGCGCGCGAGGCGTGGGTGAGCGCGAGCGCAGCGCGCGGGCTGCAGCCGAGCTCGATGTCGGCGTGGCGGCGGGTGAGGTTGACGAGCTCGACCACATCGCGCACGAAGACGTCGCTCACATGCACCTGCTGCACGGCGGCCATGGCGCTGGTGAGGTCGCCCACGTGCAGGCGCTGCGAGCCGTCGATCGCATCGAAGGCCGACATGGGCACTGCGCCGTCGCCGTGCCGCTTGAGCTTGAGCGCGAGGCTGCGGCGCACGACCTCGGCCTCGTCCGCGGGCTGCGGGTACGACAGGCGGTGGCGCAGCATGAAGCGGTCGAGCTGCGCCTCGGGCAGCTCGAACGTGCCCGCCTGCTCGACGGGATTCTGCGTGGCGATCACGAGGAACGGCGCGGGCAGGTCGTGGGTGGTGTCGCCGATCGACACGCGGCGCTCCTGCATCGCCTCGAGCAGCGCCGACTGCACCTTGGGGCTCGCGCGGTTGATCTCGTCGGCGAGCAGCAGGTTGGTGAAGATCGGGCCCTTGTGGATGCGGAACTCGCCCGTCTTCTGCTCGAGGATCTCGCTGCCGACGATGTCGCTCGGCAGCAGATCGATCGTGAACTGGACGCGCGCGAAGCGGAGGTCGATCGCCTTGGCGACCGACTGGACCAGCAGCGTCTTGGCGATGCCGGGCACGCCCTCGAGCAGGAGGTGGCCGCCGGTGAGGAGCGCGATGAGCACGCGCTCGACGACGGCGTCCTGTCCGACCACGGTGCGCGCGACCTGCGTGCGCACATGGTCGACGAACGGCGAGCGGCCCGTGATGGTCGAGTGGGAAAGCGCGGTCATGGTCAGCGGGCCTCTTCCGAAAGCAGTTTCTCGATGATGTCCTTGGCCTTGTCGAGCCTGATGCCCGCGGCGCGCACCGCGCCGTTGCGGTCGATGACCACGGTTGCGGGCATGAACGCCACGCCGAAGGCCTGCGCGGTGCGGCCGGGCGCCTGCGGCTTCGCGGCGTCGGGCTCGGGCTTCTCGGCGGCCTGGTCGTGGCCAAGGGCGGCTCCGCACTTGAGCGCGGCGAGCGCATCCTGCGTGGGCCTGAGGGGTGCGTTGGCATCGGCCATGACCGCGAACACCACGCCTTGGCTCGCGAAATCGCGCTCGATGGCCGCGAACTGCTCGAGCTGCCGCTGCGCGAGCGTGCCGCCGCCGCGGGTGAAGTGGACGATCGCGACCGATCCCTTCATGCGCTCCGCGGTGATCGGTGCGCCCACCCACGACTGCGCGAGCAGCGCGGGTGCGGCCTTGCCCTCGATGGCGCGCATGGCGGCGGGACGCTTGGCGCCGCCTGCGTAGAACTCAGGCGCAAGACCCGACTTGCCGCCGTTCCCCGCGTCGACCGATGCGCCGCCGCCTTCCTTGAGCAGCATCTCCACCACCTTGGCGACATTGTTGGGCATGAGCCCGGCGGCGCGCACGATGCCCTCGCGGTCGATGACCACATAGGTGGGCCAGAACTGCAGGTTGTAGGCCTTGGTGCTCGCGCCGCCCTTGTCCTTGGCGACCGGGTAGTTGATCTTCTTCTCCTTGACCACCTGCGCCGCGCGGTCGAAGCCGGAGTTCGCGTCGTGCACGCCCACGAACACCAGGCCGTCGTCCTTGTGCTTGGACACGAGCTCGACGTTCTCGGGAATGGCCGCCATGCAGGGGCCGCACCAGGTGGCCCAGAAGTCGACCACGACCACCTTGCCGCGCTGCTCGGAGAGCTTGATGCTGTCGCCGATCCACGACTCGAGCTCGAGCTCGGGCGCCGTCTTGCCCTCCAGCGCCTTGAGGGGGGCCGGGCGGTTGGCGCCGTCGAAGAACCAATCGTCGGGGATCTTGGGCGGAGCGGCGGACGCGGTCGCATCACACGTCGCGATCGAAGCGGCGGCGAGGAGGAGGCGGACGGCCCACGCGGCGAGTGGTGCGATGTGACGCATGGAGACATTTGAACCGCACCGACCGTCCGCCACCGCCGATGGCGTTCGAAAAACCGACGAATTGGGCGTGGCGGGAGCCGGGGCCGGCTGCAGATCCGGCTGGTGACTCGGCTCGTGACTCGGGCCGGCGCACGGCGCCAGCGCCGAGGAAGGCCCCACGGAAAAGGGAAGGCCCAGAGCAGGGGAGGGAACCTGTGAAAAGGCGACCGGGCCGGCCTTGCGGCCAGCCCGATCGGTCGTGCAGATGACGGTTGCGGTGGAGGCGGGGTCAGCCCGCGCAGGCGCCCCAGCCGCTCAGGACCACCGCGAGATCGGATGCATCCACCGTGCCGTTGAGGTCGACATCGGCGGCGCAGCCGCCGCAGAAGCCCCAGGATCCGAGGAGCACGGCGAGGTCGGCGGCGTCGATCACGCCGTTGCAATCGAAATCGGCGGGGCAGCAGGCGGGCGACGAGCCACCCGCACCGGCGCGGAAGGTGATCGACTGGAAGTCATCGTTGGTGGGCATCTCGCGCTTGGGCGCGGACTTTCCCGAGGCGGACGCGGAGCTTCCGGCACCGGACTTCTCGGCGTGGGCGATTCCTGCTGCGATAAAGACGAGGGCAGCGAGCGCAAGCGGCTTGGCACTGAGCATCGGGTTGTTCTCCTGACCGCGGGGCTGCGGTCGATTTCCAGAAAAGTACCGCAAGCCGACGGGCGCACAAGATCCGCGGCCGAGAAATCGCGCCCTTTTCTCTCACCTGCCTTTGGCCACCGGCCAGCGCGCGCGTCGATAGCGATCGCAAAGTCCTGCGGCAAGGCGCGTTCCGTCGAACTCGCGCTCGACACGCGTCCGTGCGGCCGCCCCCGACAATTTTCGGAATGGACCGTCCCGCATGCGATCGAGCGCGGCAGCGAGTGCGACATCGTCCCGCTCCGGCACCACGATGCCCGTCACGCCGTCGACCACCACCTCGGGGATGCCGCTGTGCGCGCTGCCGATCACGGGAAGCCCCGTGGCCATCGCCTCGATGATGACGAGCGGCAGTCCCTCCATGTCGCCGTCCGCCGCGGTGACGCTCGGGGCGACGAGCACATCGGCCTTCGCGAGTTCGTCCGCGATGGCATCGAACGGACGCCAGCCCGCGAAGGTCACGCGGTCGCAGAGCCCGCGCGCGCGGCAGCGCGCCTCGAGGTCGACGCGGAGCGGACCATCCCCCACGAGCCGCAGCGTGATGTCTGGGTGCGCGCGCGCCAGCGCGTCGAGGAGATGCGCGAAGCCCTTCTTCTCGACGAAGCGCCCGATGGCGAGCGCGCGCAGCGGGCGCGCTTGCCCTCCGGGATCCAGGCGCGCGCTGCGATCCACCGGCGCGAACCGCGCGACATCGATGCCGAGGTGGTGCAGCGCGATGCGGTCGGCTGGCGCGCCGAGGGCGGCAAGCCGCTCCGCGAGGTAGCCCGAGTGGGGCAGGAGGAGCGCCCGCGCGTCGAACAGCGGCGCGTAGAGATCGCGCCCGCGTCGCAGCGGTTCGCGGGTGAGGTCGTAGCCGTAGAAGCCCACGCCGAGCGGGCCGTCGAGGAGGCCCGCGCGCATCGCATCGAGCGCGACGAGTCCCGCGGGACCGAAGTGGCAGTGGATGGCGTGGTAGCGGCGGGGAACGGCGTGCATGTCCGGGGTGTCCAGGATCCGCGCGATCGCGAGCAGGTCCACGCGGCGCGCGAGCGCGTGGTCGCCCGTGGTCAGGACGCGCAACGCCACGGATGGCGCGCGCGCCGCGAGCCAGGCCGCATCGCGCACCGCCCGCAGCGTGCGTGCCGCGCGCGGCGCGTCGAGCCGCGCGCAGCGCACCCGCGCAGGCAATCCGATCGCCCGCTCCGCGACGGTCCACGCGCCGTCGCCCTCGCGCAGCGCGAGGATGTCGACGCGGTGCCCGAGCGCGATCAGGTCGGAGCACTGCTGCCGCACGAAGGTCTCGGATGCAAGCGGAAAGCGCGTGGCGACGACGAGGATGTCGAGCGGTGCGCCGCCTGGGCCCGGGTGATCGGGGGCGTTGGTTCCGTCGGATCGAGGTCGCGTCATCCAAGCCACCTCCTGCGCCACTCCTCCGCATGCCCGCCGAAGCGGTCTGCGAGCGCGCGCATCTCGTCGGCGAGATCGCGCACGAGGAGTG
>CAIOCH010000282.1 GCA_903856525.1 uncultured bacterium
CGGGCGAGATCTTGCCTTCGGAGTACAGCTTCCAGAGGTGGTCGTCGAGGAGCTGCATGCCGAACTTGCGGCCGGTCTGGATGGCCGAGTCGATGCGGAAGGTCTTGTTCTCGCGGATGAGGTTGGAGATGGCGGGCGTGACCACGAGGAACTCGTAGGCGGCCACGCGGCCCGGCTTATCGACCCGGGCGCACAGCTGCTGCGACAGCACGGCGATGAGCGAGGTCGAGAGCTGGACGCGCACCTGCTCCTGCTGGGTGACGGGGAACGCGTCGATGATGCGGTTGATGGTGCTGGCCGCGCCGGAGGTGTGCAGGGTGCCGAACACCAGGTGGCCCGTCTCGGCGGCGCGGATGGCCGACTCGATGGTCTCGAGGTCTCGCATTTCGCCCACGAGGATCACGTCGGGGTCCGAGCGGAGCACGCGGCGGAGCGCCTCGGCGAAGGTGGGCACGTCCTTGCCCACCTCGCGCTGGTTGACCACCGACTTCTTGTGGTAGTGGTAGTACTCGATCGGGTCCTCGACCGTGACGATGTGGCGGTCGTAGAGCTCGTTGATCCAGTTGACCATCGAGGCGAGGGTGGTCGACTTACCCGAACCCGTGGGGCCCGTCACCAGGAACATGCCGCGGGGACGGCGGCAGAGTTCCTGCACGATCTTGGGCAGACCGATCTGCTCGAAGCTGAGCAGCGTGTTGGGGATGAGTCGGAGCACCATGGAGATGTCGCCGCGCTGGCGGAACACCGAGGCGCGGAAGCGCGCGGCTTCACCGAAGGCGAAGCCGAAGTCGGTGCCGCCGACCTCGGCGAGCTCCTGCTGGTTCTTCTCGGGCGTGATCGACTTCATGAGCGCCGTGGCGTCGTCGGAGTCGACCACCTTGGTGGCCAGCTTCTTCAGGCTGCCGTGGAGGCGGATCGTGGGTTCGCGGCCAACCGAGATGTGGAGGTCGGACGCGCCGTTCTTCACGATCGTGTCGAGGAAGCGGTCAATCTGCATCGTGGACATGGTGTTCGCTCTCGTCTTTCGCTCTCGTTGTCCGCGCCCGCGGGCGCGTTCGGTTCGGTCTGCCGGTCAAGCCGCGCGAAGGGCGCGGGAGGGGTTCACACGCTCGTCGCCTCGCTCGGATCGAAACCCTCGACCTGGGCGAAGTTGGCGATCTCGGTCGGGGTGGTGATGCCGCGGAGGATCTTGATCTTTCCGTCGCCCACCAGGCTGCGCATGCCACCACGGACGGCGGCGGCGCGGATCTTGGACACGCTGGCGCGGTTGAAGGCGAGGTCGCGGATCTCCGAGTTCATGGTCATGAGCTCGAAGATGGCGCGGCGGCCGCGATAGCCCGTGCCGTCGCACTCGGCGCAGCCCACGGCCTTCATCAGGTTGCCCGCGGCGGCCTCCTCTTCGCTGATGCCCACGAGCCGGAGCACCTTGCGGTCGGGGCTCGTGTCGGGCGCCTTGCACTTGTTGCACAGGATGCGGGAGAGGCGCTGACCCATGACCGCCTGGATGGAGCTCGCCACGAGGAAGGGCTTCACGCCCATGTCGACAAGACGGGTGATGGCGCTCGGCGCGTCGTTGGTGTGCAGGGTGGAGAACACCATGTGACCCGTGAGCGCCGCCTGGATGGCGATGTCGGCGACCTCGCGGTCGCGGATCTCACCCACGAGGATGATGTTGGGCGCCTGGCGCAGCATCGAGCGAAGGACCGCCGCGAAGGTGAGGCCGATGTGCTCGCGCACCTGCACCTGGTTGATGCCCTTGAAGGCGTACTCGACGGGATCCTCGGCCGTGATGATCTTGCGGTCGGGGGTGTTGAGGTCGTTGAGCGCCGAGTACAGCGTGGTCGTCTTGCCCGATCCGGTCGGGCCAGTCACGAGGAAGATGCCGTTGGGGCGGCGGATGATGCGGTTGAAGGCGTCGAGGTTGTCCTGCTCGAAGCCGAGGCCCTTGAGGCCGATGCGGGCGCTGTCCGGGCGAAGGACGCGGAGCACCACCGACTCGCCATGCACCGCGGGGCAGGTCGACACGCGGAAGTCGACGACCTTCTCCTCGATGATCTTCTTGATGCGGCCGTCCTGAGGGATGCGGCGCTCGGCGATGTTCACGCCCGCCATGAGCTTGATGCGGGCGAGGAGCTGCGCCTGCATCTTCTTGGGCAGCGTGTCGCGCACGAGGCACACGCCGTCGATGCGGTAGCGGATGAGCACGTCGTTCTTGCGCGGCTCGATGTGGATGTCGGAGGCGCGCCCGATCACGGCCTGGTCGATCATGCGGTCGACGAGGGTGACCATCTGCGACTCGCCCGCGTCCTTGTCGACGGAGCGGTCGGCGGAGCGGTCGGCCGAGCGGTCTGCGGAACGGTCGCGCGACTGGTCGCGGGACTTGTCGCGCGACTGGTCGAGCGAGTCGGAGAAGAGCTTGTTCTGCTGCTTGGTGAGGTCGGGGCCGTCCTGGGCGCCCTGCAGCACGGTCATGAGCTGGTTGCGGGCGGCGACGCCACCCACCGCCACGCGCGTGCCGCTCATCATGCCGAGCATGTCGAGGGTCTCGATGTCGGACGGGTCGTGGACGCACACGAGGAGCGTGCCGCGCTCCTTGCGCATGGGCACCACGGTGTACTTCTGCTGCACCTCGGGCTTGAGGAGGTTGCGGTCGGTCCGGGCAATGGACTCGGGCTTGGCGAGGTCGAGGAACTCGACCCCGTACTGGGCCGCCATGGCCTTGGCGACGTCGGTGTCCTTGCAGGCCCCCTGCTCGATCAGCGCCTCGCCGACGCGCTTGCCCGTGCTCTCGGCCTCAGCGACCGCGGCAGCGACCTGCTGGGCGTTGATCACGCCGCCCTCGAGGAGGATGTCCTCGATCTTCTTGTCGACTTTCTTTGCCAATTTCGGGTCTCCGAATACCTCACACCAAACCGAACTGGGCCGCACTGCGCGGAGTCCTGTAGTATCGCCGTTCACCCCTCCCGCCGCAACCTGCCATCGGGGCAACTCCCGTCGATTTCGATCCCATCTGCGCCGATCCATGCCCGCTTCCGACGCCGTCTCGCCCCTCTCCGACGACCCCGGTTCGCGCCGTGGCGCGCATCGCAGGGCGCTCGTCACGGCAGGCCCAACGGAGGAGCCGATCGATGAGGTGCGCTTTCTCGGCAACCGATCGTCGGGCAGGATGGGCCTGGCCATCGCCGATGCCCTGCTCGCCTGCGGCTGGCGGGTGACGCTTGCCGTCGGACCGATCCGAACGGAGGTGCCGACGCACTTTCGGGAGCCGATTCCAGGACAAGAGATCGACCGCGATGATCCGCAGGCACGGCTCCTCCGGTTCCGCACATCGCACGAGCTCGAGGGTCTGCTGCGGCGGGAGCTCCCCCAGAGCGACCTTGTGGTGATGGCGGCCGCGGTGGCCGACTTCCGGCCGCGGAGCGTGGGCGAGGGCAAGCTGCGACGCTCCGCCCAGGGCATGACCCTCGAGCTCGAGGGGGTTCCCGATCTCCTCGCGTCGACCGTGCCGTCACGCAAACCCGGTGCACGGGTCTTCGGCTTCGCCCTGGAGCCGGCGGAGCGGCTCGAGGCATCGGCCCGGGACAAGCTGGTTCGGAAGGACCTCGCCGGCATCGTGGCCAACCCGCTCGAGACCATGGACGCGGCCGATGTCGACGGCACGGTGTTCCTGCGCGACGGCCGCGTGCTCGCCCCGGGATCACGACTGCCCAAGGACGCCTTCGCGCGCTGGCTGGCTGGTGTGATCGCCTGATTGGTGGCGGCGTGCACGCCGGACGCGGTCGATTTCTGCGCACCCCTGCATGCGTGAGTCGAAGTACATTCCGACTATGCAACTTGGAATGATTGGACTCGGGCGCATGGGCGCAAACATGGTTCGCCGTCTGCTGAAGGGCGGGCACTCCGTGGTCGTGTTCGATGTGAACGCGAAGGCGGTGGCCGATCTCGCTGCGGAGGGCGCGACACCCGCCACGAGCGTGGCCGATCTCTGCGCCAAGCTTGCGGGGCCGCGACATGTGTGGCTCATGCTGCCCGTGGCCTTCGTCGACGGCACCATCGCCGAGGTCGCCAAGCATCTCGCCAAGGGCGACTGCCTGATCGACGGCGGCAACAGCCACTACATCGACGACATCCGCCGCGCCAAGGAGCTGTCGGCGGCGGGCATCAACTACGTCGACGTGGGCGTGTCGGGCGGCGTGTGGGGCCTCGAGCGCGGCTACTGCCAGATGATCGGCGGCGACCGCGACGCGGTGGCGCGGCTCGACGGCGTCTTCCGCACGCTCGCGCCGGGGCTCGGCGAGATCAGCCGCAATCCCGACGCCGCCTCGCTCGGCACCGCGGAGCACGGCTACCTCCACTGCGGCCCCTCGGGCGCCGGCCACTTCGTGAAGATGGTGCACAACGGCATCGAGTACGGCCTGATGGCCGCCTACGCCGAGGGCCTCAACATCCTCAAGCACGCCGACATCGGCAAGCACGCCTACGAGAAGGATGCGGAGACCACCCCGCTGCGCCATCCCGAGCACTACCAGTACGACTTCGACCTCGCGGGCATCACCGAGCTGTGGCGGCGCGGCAGCGTGGTGGGCTCGTGGCTCCTCGACCTCACCGCGCAGGCCATGGCGCGCGATCCGCGGCTCGAGCAGTTCGGTGGCCGTGTGAGCGACTCGGGCGAGGGCCGCTGGACCCTCGCGGCCGCGAACGACGAGGGCGTGCCGGCACCGGTGCTGGCCGCGGCGCTCTTCGGGCGATTCCAGTCGCGCGGCAACGCGGAGTTCATGAACAAGGTCATGAGCGCCCAGCGCTTTGCGTTTGGCGGACATCTCGAGAAGAAGCACTGAGATGCAGGACCTGCGTCCCAGGCCCGTGCTCATCGCCGAACACATGCTGTGGGGGCTGCGGCACCCGCTGCGGGCCTTCCTCTGGGCGCTGCTGGCGCTGTTCGCCATTCGGCCGGCGCTCGACGGGACTCCGTACCTGTACGTCGTCGACGCCCTCTTCGTCGTGCTCGTCGTGGCGGCGCTGCGCGCGCTGGTGGAGTCGCGGACGCTGTTCGTCGCGGCGCTGGCGGTGGTGGCGCTCACCGTCGCATCGCGCATTGCGGGCGATGTCAAGGCGCTGCACGGGATCGCGAGCGCTTCGGCCGGGCCCTCGGCGCTGCTGGTCGGTCTCCTGCTGGGGTTCCTGTTCTGGCATGTCATCCGCGCTCCGCGGGTGACCTACGACGTGATCCTCTCGGCGATCACGGTGTACGTGCTCATCGGCGTGTTCTGGGGGTTCGTCTACCTGCTGCTCCACGATGCCTCGCCGGGCGCGTTCGCGCTTGATCCCTCGCAGGGATCCGCGGAGGTGCAGTTGCGCTACTTCTCGCTCATGACCCTGACCACCGTCGGATACGGCGACATCGTGCCCAAGTCCGGCGAGGCGCGGGCGCTGGCCACCATCGAGTCGCTGCTCGGGCAGATCTACCTCACCGCCATCGTGGCGCGACTGGTGGGGATCTCGATCGCCATCCCCATGCCCGGCGGCCAGGCACCCGGCCCGCTCAACCGCCCCGTCGACGCGCCGGACGCCGATGCGGACGGCCGTTAGGCGCAGGCCGTACGATGCGGAGCCCCGACTCCGGGCCCGTGGCGAAACTGGCAGACGCAGCGGACTTAAAATCTGCGGCCGCAAGGCGTGTGGGTTCGATTCCCACCGGGCCCATCGACACCGAACCGTGCATGCATCCCGTGCACGGCGCTGCATCCAGCCATCCGCGCGGGCGAACCGCGAAACACCACCAACCGCGGCCGAGGCGCGAACCCCGCGCCACGCGCGGCGTAGGAGCCGACCATCATGAGACGCACCATCACCACACTCCTCGCCGCCCTGATCGCCCTACCCGTGATCGAAGTCGGTCCCGCGCGCGCCATGGCGGCGCCGACCTCGGCGGTGACAGAGAGCGTGCTGCTCACCGCGCAGGGGGATGATCCCGCGAAGCCGCCCGCGGAGCCTGTGGTGAAGTCCCCCTCCCAGACCGAGTCCGGCGGGAAGAAGCAGAACGCAAGTCCAGAGAAGCCCGTGAACACCAGCAAGATCTACTCCCCCGCCGGCTACGACATCACGCCCCTCCCCCGCGCCACCGTGGCCGAGCTCGCCAAGAAGCTCGACCCCGAGGCGTACCGCATCACGCAGGAATCGGGCACCGAGCGGCCCTTCTGCGGCGGTCTCCTTGACAACAAGAAGGAAGGCACCTACTGCTGCGTGGTGTGCGGGCTGCCGCTCTTCTCGAGCGATCACAAGTTCAACTCGGGCACGGGTTGGCCCAGCTTCTTCCAGCCGTTCGCCGCGGGGCATGTGGCTGAGAAGGTCGACCGCTCGCATGGCATGGCGCGCGTGGAGATCAACTGCGCGCGGTGCGAGTCGCACCTCGGTCATGTCTTCGACGACGGACCGCGGCCCACGGGCCTGCGCTTCTGCCTCAACGGCGTGTCGCTCACGTTCCACGAGAAGGGCCAGCCGCTTCCGGCCGAGTCGCAGCCGATCAAGATGGAGACCGCGTACTTCGCGGGCGGATGCTTCTGGGGTGTCGAGCACTACTTCCAACTGGCGCCCGGCGTGATCAGCGCCGAGAGCGGCTACATGCAGGGCACCAAGGACAAGCCCACCTACCGCGATGTGTGCGAGCAGGACGAGGTTCCCGC
>CAIOCH010000283.1 GCA_903856525.1 uncultured bacterium
ACACCATCCGCTTGATCCGCTGGATCCGCGCGTTCGTCGACCCCGCCGCCCCGTTCGGCCGATCGATCACGACAGCCACGAGAAGCGCGATGAAGCGCGAACCGGGCTCCCTCCACGGCGTCGTCGCCCGCACACGGCTTGCCGCACTTCGGGCAGCTCGCCTCGCCGCCGTGATCGACGAGGAACTCGACCGTGCCGATAGCGACGTCGAGGACCACGTCGGGGACCACGTCGGGAACGTGCGGGGTGCAGGCGTACCGGGGATGTTGACGGAGCGGTCGCGGTTGCCCATGCCGCCAAGGTGCGGGCGGGGCGGATCAGCGCGAAGGCTGTCAGGGCTGGGTCACCCACACGAAAGCCGGAAGACCCCAAAAACACAACCCGATCGAACCTCTGATTCGATCGGGCTGCGCACTGAGCTGCATCTCTTCCCCGCATGGTCGCGCCGCTCGGATTCGCGGTCCTCAGCCCCCTGAAGACCCCTCCGTGCGGTGCACGGTCCGAGCGCGGTTCCCGTCGAGTGCGGAGGCCCGATTGGGCCGCGTCTCAATGCGCGTGCGCAGCGGGCGCGTGGCCGCACTCCTTGAGGAACCGCCGGATGGCGCTGATCTCGTGATCGCTCTGGAGCGTGTGGCCGCCACCGCGCGGAATCGGGAAGGTCATCTCACGTCCGGCGAGCTTGACCTTCAGGTGATCGTGCTTCGTTTGCTCCGTGGTCCCGCCCAACGTCTCAAAGAGATGGACGACATCCCTCCAGTGGATGTTGTGCGAGGTCGGATGGGCGAAGAGCTGATCGAGCGTGCGGTGGTGGTGCGACATGTGGTTGAACTCCAGAAGTGACCTTGCAGACCCGGTGGAAGGTCCTTCCGGCGGGCCCCGTCGGGCAGTCGGACCTTCCGACACCGACTCTAGCAGATATTCGGATACGAGTATCCGCAATATCAGATTTTCCCTCATATTTCCCAAGAAGTGGGGTTCGCGCCCCGTGCAGGCGACGACGCCGTGGTCGAAGCCCGACTCGCGGTTCCCCGCGCTCCTCGAGGCGGCCGTGATCGACCGGCCGAACGAGGCGGCGGAGTCGATGCACGCGCGGATCCAGCGGATCCAGCGGATCGAGCGGATGGCGTGCGGGTACCGGAACCGCGAGCGCTTCCGGAACGCGATCCTCCTGCATCTCGGCGGACTGGATCTCTACTCGAGGCCGGTCTCGACCCACACGACTTCCTGAAGCGCCAAAAAGCGCAGCGCCGCGGCGTTGAACGCCGCGGCGCTGGGTGTTGGCAATCACGTGGTCGACACGTGTCCGCCGAAGGTCGGCGGATCCTCGTCAGTTCGAGCCCGCCGGCGCGTTCGCGCGGCTGCCACGGCTGCGGCGGGGCGCGTCGGTCGGCGGTGCATCGCCACCCTCTCCGCCCTCATCGGCCTGGAACAGCGCGTGGCCGCTCTCCTCGGTGTCGTGGATCTTCTTGACGAGCGCCTTGGCCTCGGCGCCCTTGCCGTCGAGGATGGCCATCTCGAGCTCGATCGAGAGCTTTGCGGTCTCCAGCATGGCCTTGCGGAACGCAGCCTCGAAGGCCGCCTTGTCCTCGCCGAACTTGGCCTTGGCCGCCGCCGACATGCGCAGCGAGCCCGCGCCGCCCTTGGCGGCGAAGATCGCCGACTGCATGCGCTGCACGGCCTCGAGATCCGCCGACTTGGATGCCGCATCCATGGCCGACGCGTTGAGCGCGCGGTAGGCGCCATTCAGCTGCTTCATCGACCCCTCGAGGTTGATGGCGCGGCCCGCGCCCTGACCGCCGGCTGCGGCTCCCTGGCCCCCGCCTGCGCCGCCCTGACCGCCACGCATGCCGCCCGCCTTCGCGAACGCCTCGAGCTCGGTCTTGTCGACGAAGCCGTCCTTGTTGGTGTCGGCGCGCTCGAAGATGCGCTCCGCGAGCGGGCCGGGGAGCTCATCCTTGGCGAGCTTGCCGTCGCCGTTGGCATCCTGCTGCATCATGCGCTCGACCATCTGCGCGGGGTCGCCGCCGCGGCCGGGGCGCGGAGCATCCTGCCCGCCAGGACCGCCCGGGGGAAAGGTGCCGTCCTGCTGGGCGAGTGCGAGGGAACCGATCGAGAGCGCGACGACGCCGGCGAGAGTGCGAATCTGCATGGTGGTTGGACGGCGGAGAGCCGCTCCGTGGAAACTGTGCGGCGCACGCCAACGTGGCGCGCACCGCGCGGAATCAACGTAACCGATCGGCGGTGATTGCACCGATCCCCGCGGCGGTGCTCGATTCGCGTGGAGCTGCGTGGACGTCCGACGACCCGCGCCGGCCGTTCTTCCGCGGCGATTCGCTCAGGAGATCTGCGTGGGCACGAGACCCGAACGCGTCCCCCGAACCCGTCGCTCGAAGGCGTGCCTCAGGGACACGCACCCCATGCGCTGAGAAGGATCGCCAGGTCAGCCGCGCCTGTCGTGCCGTCGCCGTCGAGATCGCTGATGCCACCCGAGCCCCACGCGGTGAGCAGCGCGGCGAGGTCGCCGCCGTTCACGGCGCCGTCGCGCACCGCGGGCGAGATGTCGGCCACGCACGGGCTCGGCACGCTGGCGGGGTTGGCGGGGTCGCTGCCCGCGTCGACTTCGTCGCGGTCGAGGAAGCCGTCGAGATCGCGGTCCACGCCCAGCCGCGTCTGCGATCCCGCAGGCACGAGGGTGTAGGTGAGTTCGCTACCGGGTGCGGCCAGCGCCAGAAGCGCCGCTGGCGCGAGCGTCGGCTCGGACTGGCGGTCGCTGCGGAACGCGCCGTTCTGCAGCATCCAGCCGCGCGACTGTCCGCCGATGCGCCCCTTGACGATCAGCGCCGGCCCCCCCGCACCGCCCGCGATGGCCACGAGCTGGTTGATGCGCGCCGTTTCGTTAGCGACGCCGTTGGCGGTGGCCTGCTGACCTACGCCTGCGTGCGTGCCCGAGTTGAAGCTCATGCAGAACGCCTCGATGTCGCGGCGCTGCTGCTGGCCGGTGGCGTTGTTGGCGAAGTTGAAGCCCGCGGTGATCGCGTCCTGGAAAGTGGACTTCTCGCCGTTGTGCTCGAAGCCAAAGCCGCGCAGCGCGGTCTGCGACGCGCGGTTGGCGCCCACCTTGCGCCACAGCTCGCGCAGGTGCGAGTTCTTGCGGTTCTGCTGCTCGCCACCGGGTGCGGGGATATCGACGCGGTTGTTCGAGCCGATCGCGCCGGGATGGCACGCCGTGCAGGTGATGCCGGGTGTGCCGGGCGGACCCGCGAAGAACTGCCCCGTGGCGAAGAGGTTCTGGCCCGTGACCGCGTTGCCCGTGGTGTTGAAGCCCGTCTGCGTGCCGCCGAAGATGGGCACGCTGGTGCGCAGCGTGTTGTCGATGTTGCGGTTCGGGTTCGGCGGAAACACGAGCGACGCGACATAGGTCTGCAGCGACGCCATCTCGGCGGCCGGCAGCTCTGCGTCGGCGCCCTGGAGATGGGTGAACGCGACGTTGAACTCCGTGAGGTCGTCCTTCTCGCCGCGCCAGTGGAACGGCTCGTTGCCGATGATGCCCTGCAGGGTCTGCGTGGTCATCGGTCCCTTCATCGGGTGCCATGCGATGCAGCCCGGTCCCGCACCGCCCGGTGGAACCTGGCAGGTCTCGTCGAACACCTGCATGGCGCCGGCCGGATCGCCGAGATCCCAGCCCAGCCGGTCGCTGCGGCCATCGACGTGGCAGGTGGCGCAGCTCGTGTGGCCAAGGCCCGAGGTGAGGCGGGTATCGAAGAGGAAGCGCCGCCCCGCCTTGATCGATGCGGGCGTCGCATCGTGGAAGCTCGCCGTGCCGACCTCGGAGTACGAGGCCGTGCTGATGGCGCTCACCGAGCCCTCGAAGCGGTTGAGGACATACACGAACGCACCCGCGGGATCGGCGACGACGCCCGTTGGTCCCTCGCCCACCTCGATGCGGGCGATGCGGCCTCCGGTTCCGTTGAGGGCCACCACCGAGTTGCTGCCCAGCATGGCCACGAACGCAGCGCTCGCGTCGGGAAGCCACGCCACGCCGCGGGGGTCGCCCACCGACTGTACGCGTTGAGCAGCGGGAATCGAACTCGACGCGTAGTCCAGGTGCGGATTGATGTCGGAGACGGAGGCCGGCCCCGTGCCACCCGCCGGCACGAACGCCGCGAGCATGCGCGCGAATGCGCCGTTGAGGTTGGGCTCGAAGCGCAGTTCGTTGCGCGGATCGATGCCCACCGCAAGCACGCGGCCGTCGCCGGCGACATCGATGCCCGCCACCGTGTTCATGAGTCCACCCACGTAGCTCACCGCGAGGGTGCCTGCATGGATGACCGCGATGTCATTGTCGACCACGCCCCAGTTCACCAGACTCGACCAGTTGCGGCTGTTGTCGTCCATCCACTGTCCCGCGGCGTTGCGGCGCACGATGTGCGACACCGCGGGTGGAAGCGGCTGTCCCGCCGCCCGCGGCGGATCGAACTGCGTGCCCGCGTTCGGCGGCGGATTCACCCCGCCGTAGGGGCTGGCGGCGCTGCTCACAGCGGCGCGGGGCACGAGGGTCGTTCCGTTGCCCGACTCGAAGACCGCGAGGTAGACGGTGTTCCGGTCCGGGCTCACCGCGAGTGCGCGCGGCTGCGCGCCGCTGATGGGGATCGTGGCGAACGCGGGAGCCGCGGCGTTCGGATCGAAGGCGACCACGCGGTTTGACGCCGCGAGCGAGACGAAGGCGCGCGGCGACTTCGCCCCCGCGAACACAACGTCGGCCGGCTCGTCACCGACGGCGATCGTGCGCACCACGCGCATGGTGGCGAGATCGACCACGCTCACCGAGTCGGAGACCTGGTTGACCACCCACGCCTCGCCGTTGGAGCGCGCCCGGACCGACACGGGATCGACGCCGACCGCAACGGAGCCTCGGCGCACGGGCAGGCCCGCGATGATGCTGAACACCTCGAGCTGTCCGTCGGCGGTGTTGGCCGCCAGCAGCGTCTGGCCGTCGGGCGTGATGTCGAGCGGGTGCACTTGCGGCGACTCGAAGTTGACGAACACCCCTGTGTTCTGCCCGAGCGCCTGCGTGGCCAGGCCCGCTGTCGCGACAAGTGCCGCGAAGGTGCAGGTGATGGACGCTGCCGTGGATGGACGTCGGCGACCCACTCGCGGGAAGTCCGGACAAGCAGAGGAAGCGTGGTTGCGCATGGTCGGGTGGCGGCTGTGCATGAATTGGTCGTCCGCACCGCGCGAAGGCGCGGGCACTCCCATTGTGTCCGCGATCGCAGGAGGGGACGGCATTCGCTCTGCTTGGTCGCAAAAAACGGTCAGATGGCGGGAGACCATGCAGACAAGACCGCGGCGAGATCGGCTGCGTCCACGCGGCCGCTGCCATCGATATCTGCCGAGATGTCTTTGGAGCCCCATGCGTTCAGGACCAGCGCCAAGTCCGCCGCGTCCACGCGGCCATCGCCGTTGATGTCGGCGGGATCCGTGCGTCCACAGCTGTCGATCCGACCATCGCCGTCGCCGTCGAGCGCTGGGTTCGCTGCGATCTCGAGTGCATCTGGCCGATCGTTGCCGTTGCAGTCGGTGAACGCCGCGAACAGCATCAGCGCGGATCGGGTCGACACACCCGCGGCGGGTTCCGGAAGCGCATCGATCCAGCGTCCATTGGGGCCGTCGATCCCGTCGAGCAGAAGTGCTGCGCGCAGCAGCTCCGACTGCGCGGGTCGCCCGCGCGCCCAGCCGAAGGCGCCCACCGCGGATCCGTCCGGCCACCGCCATCCCACCGCGGGGGCGGCGGTTCCCGCGGCCCGCGCGCCGCCGATCCACGGACCCGCGCACTCGAATGCACCCGCCGGCGCGTCGGGCGCCACGCAGAGCAGCTCGAGGAACCCGAGTTCGGCGGATGTGCGTGCCGGCGCGAGCGATGCACCCAGAGACGCCGCGAGGTCGGAAGCTTCGTCCCACGACCACGCGCGGTCGACGACGACCAGCACGCGCAGCGCGCCGTCGCCTCCTGCGGCAGGCGTCCACCGGACACCGGACCAACCCGTGATGGAAACGGAGCCTTGCGCGGCCGCGGCGAGGACAGCCGTGATCGAGATGGCCAGCATCGGTCGGAGATCCATCCGTCGGCAGGGGATTGGTCGGGCATCGCCGCGCACGGACGCATCATGACGCCAAAGCGTCGATTCGCAAGATTTTCACTTGCAAATGGAGGTGGTGCCCGCAGACTTCACCCATGGCTTGGCGATCGGACGCGCGGTTGGATTCGCGACGGGACTTCCTCCGTACGGCGGGCGGTGCCGCGCTGCTCTCCGCACTCGGCGATCAAGCCATGCTCTCGGCTGCCCGCGCCGATGCGTTGCCGTGCGCCGGGGCCACCGTGTCGACCCCGTCGCTCGCGGCGCTGCGCAAGGGGCTCGCAGGCGAGCTCATCCTGCCGGCCGATGCCGCCTACGAGTCGGCCCGCCTCCTGTACAACCGCCGCTTCTCGCCCCGCCCCACGATGATCGTGCGCGCCGCCAACGAGGCCGACGTGGCGCGCACCATTGCCTTTGCGCGCGATTCGGGCATCCGCCTCGCCACGCGTTCGGGTGGACACTCCTACATCGGTGCATCGGGCGGCGGCGGAATCGTGCTCGACCTGCGCGCGCTGAACACGGTGACGCCGCTCGGCGGTGCGCGCTTCACGATCGGTGCCGGCACCAGGCTGGTGCGCGTGTACGGCGACCTCGCCTGCAACGGCGGCTGGACGCTTCCCTGCGGATCATGCGACTCGGTGGGCTTCGGGGGCATCGCGCTCGGTGGCGGCTTCGGCTACCTGCAGCGCACCCATGGACTCACTTGCGACCGCGTGCGCGCCGTGCGCGTGGTCGACGCCGATGGCGCCATACGCGTTGCGTCGCCCGAGAGCGAGCCGGACCTCTTCTGGGCGCTGCGTGGAGGCGCGGGCGGCAGTTTCGGCGTCGCCACCGCCTTCGAGGTCGAGGCCGTGCCGCTCGCCACCATCCGCGTGCTCGGGTGGCGCTGGCCGCTCTCCGCCGCCGACGATGCCCTGGCGCGTTTTCACGAACTCATCGCCACCGACGCCATGCCGCGGCACACGCTCGGCGCCGTGGTCTTCAACATCGACGCTGGCGCCGCCGCACCCGCGTGTCTCGGTCTCGTGTTCTCTACCGGGTTGGTCAGCGACGTGGCCGCCGCCAAGGCGCAGCTCGTGGGAGCGGGCGGCGTGCCGGCGATCCCGGGCAGCGAGTTCGCGTTCGACGCATCATCGCCCGTGTGCGACCCGCTGGAACCGCGCGGATTCGAGTACTACAAGGCCAAGTCGTCGATCGTCTACGCGCCACCCGCCCCCGATGCGGCAGCGACCATCATCGATTGGATGGGGCGCCGCATCGCGGATCCCCGATTCGCCTTGAACGAGTACGCCAGCGTGGCCATCCTGTCGCTCGGTGGAGCGGTGTCGGATGTCGGCGCCGACGCCACCGCCTTCCCGCACCGCGCCGCGCTCTCCGAGGTGCAGTACCTCGGCTACTGGACTGCGCCGTCCGCGGCCAAGGAGCGTGCCAACGTCGACTGGCTGCGCGGCATGTACGCCGCGGTCTCTCCGCGGCTCTCGCTTGGCGGCACCGGTTGCTACGCCAACTACGCCGACGACGACCTCGGCGAGTCGGAGTGGCCGACCTGCTACTTCGGCGCCAACTATCCCCGGCTGCAGCAGGTGAAGCAGGCGGTCG